>JAGNDY010000003.1:0-87045 GCA_018003655.1 Candidatus Nanopelagicales bacterium | reverse complement strand
GCGAACCGGGGGATCTTCACCACGACGTAGTCGAGTGTCGGCTCAAATGACGCCGGCGTCTCTTTGGTGATGTCGTTGGGAATCTCGTCGAGGGTGTAACCAACGGCGAGCCGGGCGGCGATCTTCGCGATTGGGAAACCAGTTGCCTTGGAGGCGAGCGCCGATGACCGCGACACCCGCGGATTCATCTCGATCACAATCATGCGTCCGGTGTCTGGCTGGACGGCAAACTGAATATTGCACCCGCCCGTATCGACGCCGACCTCGCGAATCACCGCGATCGCCACGTCGCGCATCCGCTGAAACTCCCGGTCGGTCAGGGTAAGCGCGGGTGCCACGGTGATTGAGTCGCCGGTGTGAACCCCGACGGGGTCGAAGTTCTCGATCGAACAGACGACAACCACGTTGTCGGCGTGATCGCGCATGAGTTCGAGCTCGTATTCCTTCCAACCGAGGATCGACTCCTCCAACAGCACCTCGGTCGTCGGACTGGCCTGCAACCCCGAACCAGCTATCCGCTGGAGATCATCGGGGTTGAATGCCATCCCGGAGCCAGCTCCACCCATGGTGTACGAGGGTCGAACGACCACCGGGTAGTTCAATTCGCCGACTGCTTGGAAACACTCGTCGAGGGTGTGACAGATGGAGCTGCGCGCGGACTCCGCCTGATAGCCATTGACATTGATTCGTTCGACGATCTCCTTGAAACGCTCTCGGTTCTCACCGGCCTCGATCGCCTCGACCCGGGCCCCGATCAACTCGACGCCGTGTTTCTCCAACACTCCTGCCTCGTGCAGCGCCATGGCCGCATTCAGCGCGGTCTGTCCACCTAGCGTCGGCAGGATCGCATCTGGGCGTTCCACCTCGATGATCTTTTCGATGATTTCCGGCGTGATGGGCTCTACGTAAGTGGCGTCGGCGAACTCCGGGTCGGTCATGATCGTGGCCGGGTTGGAGTTGACCAAAATGACCCGAATACCTTCGTCACGAAGTACCCGGCATGCTTGGGTCCCGGAGTAGTCGAACTCGCATGCCTGTCCGATGACGATGGGCCCGGAACCGATCACCATCACGCTGCGCAGATCTTCACGGCGTGGCATTAGACGCTCCCCCCGGTCGACGTAGCCGAACGCGTCGCCGACATCAACTGTGCGAATCGGTCGAAGAGGTACCCCGAGTCATGCGGGCCAGCTGCCGCCTCTGGGTGGTACTGGACTGAGAACGCTGGGACATCGAGACAACGGATGCCCTCAACGACGTCGTCGTTGAGCCCGACATGGCTGACCTGCGCTCGGCCATACGGTGTGTCTACCTCGACACCGATAGGAGCGTCGACCGCGAACCCGTGATTCTGCGCGGTGATCTCCACCTTGCCTGTTGTCACGTCCATCACCGGCTGGTTGATTCCGCGGTGACCGAAACGCAATTTGTAGGTACCGAATCCGAGTGCGCGACCAAGGATCTGGTTGCCAAAGCAGATGCCGAAGACCGGCAGTCGCTGCCCGAGGGCCCACTGAACGAGTTCAACGGAGTGATCAGCAGTCGCGGGGTCACCTGGGCCGTTGGAAAGAAAGATGCCATCAACGCCGAGTGCGGCAATGCGATCCGCCGTTGTCGAGGCCGGGAGGACCACAACCTCCATGCCGCGGGCAGCCATCATTTGGGGTGTCATCGACTTGATGCCCAGGTCGATTGCGGCGACGCGGAACTTTCGGTCACCGAAGGCCGGCACGGTGTACGGGTCGGCCGTGGTGACTTCGGAACTGAGTTCGGCGCCAACCATGGACGGACTCGCCTGCACCTGCGCGAGCAGTTGCGCCTCATCGGTCTGTGCGGCCGTCCCACTGAACAAGCCGACCCGCATGGCGCCGCGGTCGCGCAGGTGCCTGGTCAACGCGCGGGTGTCGATGTCGGCCACCCCCACTACGCCGAACTCGTTGAGATCGTCCTCCAGGGTGCGCTGGGACCGCCAGTTGCTCGCGATCCGGGCGGGATCGCGAACGACGAAGCCAGCAACCCATATTCGGGCAGACTCCTCGTCGATGTCGTTCATGCCCGTGTTGCCCACGTGCGGCGCGGTCATGACGACCACTTGCCGCTGGTAGGACGGATCTGTCAACGTCTCCTGGTAGCCGGTCATGCCAGTGGAGAACACGGCCTCCCCGAACGCCGTGCCCTGTGCGCCGAAAGAACTCCCGCGAAAGACCCGACCGTCCTCCAAGACCAACAATGCTGGCTCACGCCGCAAACCTGCGCTCATGAACTCCCCCCACCATGTAGAGCATCTGGACGATCAAGCCCCGATGTGACCCATTCCTGCAACGTTTTGACAAAGGCTTTTCGGTCTGCCTCGGCGGCGATCCGGAGTCCGGACTCCAGCAGTTGCTCACCCCACAACCACTCGACAACGACAATCCCGTCGCGGCCATACACGCGACCGGCAAGACCCCGATCCAGTCGGACCGAGCGCACCGCCGACAAGGGGATGAACAGCCGCCCGGCACCATCGCGGTCGATCGCCAATCCCTGCTGGAAGGGGTTGAAGGTGGCGGGGCCGCGGTTGGCCAGGCCCTGAGCCGCGATCCGGTCAAGCCACGCACCAGCGGTGACCGAACCAAGGTAGGTGCCAGCCACCGGGGATCCGATGCTGGTGAGGTCGTGGTCAGTGGGTGCAGGTGCCAGTGGGGGGATATCACTTTGGCGCACCGCACGTCGCCGCCAGCTGCGCCGCATCAACAGCAGCACTCCCGCCGCCAGGGCCAACACGAGCAGAGTCAGCAGGAGGCGTCCAGGCCAAGAGGTGACCTTGGCCGACTCTGCTGCGATCACGTCCAACCCGCTCAACATGGCACCGGCACTCCGTCGCGAACGGTCTGGCGCCCACGGAAGATTGTCCCGATGACCTTTGCGGGCAGGGTGCGTTCGCGGTAAGGAGTGTTGCGGCTTCGGCTCAGCAATTCACTGGGCAGAACGGTCCAGTGCGCGTCCGGGTCGATCAGCGTGATGTTGGCCGGTTCTCCGATTGCGAGTGGACGGCCTTGTCCCGCGACTCGCCCGATGTGTGCCGGGCGGTGCGACATTCGATCAGCGACTGCTACCCAATCGAGCAGGCCAGTGTTGACCATGGATTCGACCACCACCGACAGCGCGGTCTCAAGTCCCACCATCCCGAAAGCAGCTGCGCTCCATTCGCATTCCTTGTCCTCGATTGGGTGCGGTGCGTGGTCGGTGGCGACTGCGTCGATGGTGCCATCGGCCAATCCGAGTCGCACCGCCTCCACATCCTCGCGGGAGCGCAGTGGCGGGTTGACTTTAAAGATCGGATCGTAGGTTGCGGCGAGTTCGTCTCCCAGGAGCAGGTGGTGCGGCGTCACTTCCGCCGTTACATCAATGCCCTTGGACTTGGCCCATCGAATGAGTTCCACCGAACCCGCTGTCGACACGTGGCAGACATGCAGTCGACTGCCGACATGGCTGGCCAGCAGGACATCCCGGGCAACGATCGCTTCTTCCGCAACCGCAGGCCACCCGCGCAGACCCAATCTGCCGGACAGTTCACTCTCGTTCATCTGGGCACCTTCGGTCAGGCGCGGCTCTTGCGAGTGCTGAGCGATCACCCCATCGAAGGCTTTGACGTACTCCAGTGCCCGACGCATGACAACGGCGTCATCGACGCACTTGCCGTCGTCGGAGAAAACGCGGACGGCGGCCGCCGACTCAGCCATCGCGCCGAGCTCGGCGAGTTGCTTGCCTGCCAGTCCCCGGGTGACCGCGCCCACGGGCCGAACCTCGCACCAACCCGCCTCGCGGCCGAGTCGCCAGACTTGCTCGACCACACCGGCGGTGTCGGCGACCGGGTCGGTGTTGGCCATCGCATGAACTGCCGTGAAGCCTCCGACAGCCGCGGCTCGCGTTCCGGTCTCGACTGTCTCGGAATCCTCGCGACCGGGTTCACGTAGATGCGTATGGAGGTCCACGAACCCAGGCAGCGCGATCAACCCGTCGGCCGCCACCACCTCAGCATCGCCGGTGTCGGCTTTGCCAGCTGGATCTATGGTGACAATTCGGTCGTCAACGATCGTGAGATCGGCCTGCTCGGCGCCCATGACGCGTGCGCCGGTGATGACGAGTCGTTGGCTCATTGATCGCTCCCCGAATCGGTCGAAGTCATCCCGCCGAGAAGCAGGTACAACACTGCCATCCGCACGCTCACACCGTTGGCCACCTGCTCAACGATGACCGATCGCTTGGAGTCGGCAACATCGGCAGTGATCTCCATCCCACGATTCATGGGTCCGGGGTGCATGACGATCGCGTGGTCGGGCAACATGTTCGCCCGCCGGGTGTCGAGGCCGTAGCGGCGGCTGTACTCGCGCGCCGTAGGGAAGAAGGAATCGCTCATGCGCTCGGTTTGTACCCGCAGCATCATCACCGCGTCAGAATCCGGCATCGGCGCATCCAGGTCGTAGGAGACCTCGCAGGGCCACTGCTCAACGCCGACCGGCAGCAGTGTTGGCGGTGCGACCAAAGTGACGTTCGCACCCAGGGTGTCGAGCAGGAGGACGTTAGAGCGGGCGACGCGGCTATGCAGGACGTCGCCGACGACCGTGATGTTGCGGCCCTGCAGATCGCCTTCGCCCCCCGCCAGATGCTGGCGCAGGGTGAAGGCATCCAACAGCGCCTGCGTCGGATGTTCGTGCGTTCCGTCGCCAGCGTTGATCACCGCGCCTTGAATCCAACCGGCCGTGGCCAAGCGATGAGGCGCGCCACTGGAACCGTGCCGGACGACGACGGCATCGGCACCCATCGCCTCCAACGTCAGCGCGGTGTCCTTGAGACTCTCACCCTTGGAGACGCTGGAACCCTTGGCGCTGAAGTTGATGACGTCGGCTGAAAGGCGCTTGGCTGCCGCTTCAAACGAGATTCGAGTTCGAGTCGAATCTTCGAAGAACAGGTTGACGACGGTTCGACCGCGCAAGGTGGGTAACTTTTTGACCGGTCGGTTCGCGACCCGAGCGAGTTCACCGGTCGTATCCAGAATCTGGATCGCGTCCGCACGAGTCAGGTCGCCAGCGGAAAGCAAATGCTTCTTCATGCTGCGTCCCCCTCGTCGCCGCCAAGGCCACCGCCCGGGTCGTCGCTGGCGATCAACGTGACCACGTCTTGTCCATCGGTTTCCGCGAGGCGAACCCGTACTGACTCCCCGGCCGCCGTTGGCAGGTTCTTACCGACGTAGTCGGCTCGAATCGGCAACTCCCGGTGGCCCCGATCCACGAGGACGGCCAGCCGAACGACCTGCGGCCGACCAAGCTCGCCGAGCGCATCAAGGGCGGCGCGAACGGTACGGCCAGAGAAAAGCACATCGTCGACCAGTACGACGGTTCGACCGTCGATGCCGACATCGGGCACGTTCGTGAACTCCAGCGCCCGTGCGGGTCGCAGCCGCAGGTCGTCCCGATACATGGTGATGTCCAAGGCCCCAACTGGAACGGGATGTCCCTCGATGTGGGCGATCTTGTCGCCGATGCGCTGGGCAAGCGGAACCCCTCGCGTCTGAATTCCCAGAATCACGAGGTTGGAGCCGCCCTTGGCGCGCTCAAGGATCTCATGAGAAATGCGAGTGAGCACCCGGTCAATGTCGGATGACTCAAGAACGGTCCGTACGCGGGCAGAACTCACGCGTAGACCTCCTTCCCCGCCTCTCTGGACGGTCCGTTAAAGGATGTCGTGCTGATGTTGCGAGGGTACCAAGCGCAGCACGAGCGCTGGCGGTGACCCACGGGCCATCCCAGCTGGGAACCACGAGTGCCACGGCCGCGTCCAATTCCCGTCCATCTGTGTCCCCCCAAGTTGCGAACCGGCAGTTACGCTCCGTAGCGTCTGCCAAGAAGGTCGATGAACGACTCAAACCCTGGGGGGTGAGATGGCAAGCGACTACGCCAAGGCTCTTGGGGCAAAACTGCGCGCCATCCGGCAGCAACAAGGTCTCAGCCTGCACGGCGTCGAGGAACGCTCCGGCGGCCGATGGAAGGCTGTTGTGGTTGGTTCCTACGAGCGCGGTGACCGGGCCGTGACAGTCCAGAAGCTCGCGGAGCTAGCCGATTTCTACGCCGTGCCAGTCTCTGAGCTGCTGCCCGAGGCGGCGCCAGCTGCCGCCGCAGAACCACCCCCACGCCTGGTCCTCGACCTCGAGCGACTCGGTCAGGTACCGGCGGAAAAGGCCGGTCCACTGGCCCGCTACGCCGCGGCGATCCAAGCACAGCGCGGCGACTACAACGGCCGCATCCTGTCGATCCGGCAAGACGACCTACGCACGCTCGCGGTGATCTATGACGAGCAACCCAGCGTGTTGGCCGAGCAACTTATCCAGTGGGGTGTGCTCAATCCTGAGGCCCGCCGGGCGATGGAGTAGCGCACACCAACGCACGCAGTCGGGCCGGACCCAGCACGTGGGTCCGGCCCGACTGCGTGTGTTGGTCAGATGCTGCCGATGGTGGCCACCATGATCGCTTTGATCGTGTGCAGCCGATTCTCCGCCTCGTCAAAAGCGACGTTGGCATGTGAGTTGAAGACATCGGTCGTCACCTCAAGACCATTGGTCATGCCGGTCTTTTCCGCGACATCCTTACCAACGGCGGTGTTCATGTCGTGGAAAGCGGGCAGGCAGTGCAGGAACTTCACGAACTTGTTTCCCGTCTTGTCCAAGGCGGCCTGATTGACCTGATACGGCGTCAGTAGCTTCACCCGGTCGTTCCACACCTCGGCGGGCTCACCCATCGACACCCACACATCGGTCTCGACGAAGTCCGATCCTGGCAGCGCCTCATCAGGATCCTCGGTCAGCATGATTCGCGCGCCTGACTCCTGGGCGTGGTCGCGCGCGAGCTGCTGGACCTCCTCGCTCGGCCACAGATCCTTGGGGCTGCAGATCCGCACATCCGATCCGAGGATCGCACCGATGATCAGCAGCGAGTGACCCATATTCGACCGGGCGTCGCCCATGTAGGTGTACGCGATCTCCTCGATGGGCTTGCCGCGCCCCCATTCCTTCATCGTCAGCACGTCGGCGAGCATCTGGGTGGGATGCCACTCGTTGGTCAGACCGTTCCAGACCGGCACATCCGATGCCTTTGCCAGTTCTTCCACGTCCGCCTGAGCAAATCCGCGAAACTCGATGCCGTCGTAGAAGCGCGACAACACCTTTCCGGTGTCTTCAATCGACTCCTTGTAGCCGATGTGGGACCCGTCCGGACCCAGGTACGTAACGCTAGCGCCCTGCTGGTGTGCTCCCACCTCGAAGGCACACCGGGTTCGGGTGGATGCCTTCTCGAAGATGAGGGCGACGTTCTTGCCCTTCATGGTCGGCACTTCGGTCCCGCTGTAGTGCGCGCGCTTGAGATCACGGGACAGGTCAAGCAGGTACATGAGTTCTTGCTTGGTGAAGTCGATCTCCTTAAGGAAATCGCGTGCTTTCAGATTGACGCCCATCGTCTGTTGCCCTCTTTCGATTCGTTGATAGTCAGCTACTTCGTCGTGCGTTTCAGTTGCTAGGCGGTGGAAGCACCAGTCGACAAATGAAGAGGCGGCCCGGCAGTTGCGAGGCCGCCGTCCTCATCAGCCGTTCGCCGGTCCGCGCTCGATTGGACAGCTCATGCAACGCGGCCCACCACGGCCACGGCCCAACTCGTTACCCGCGATGGCGACGATCTCGATCCCGTTCTCACGCAGGAACGTGTTGGTGTTGGTGTTGCGGTCGTATCCGAACACGACACCTGGGGCAACGGTGAGGAAATTGTTGCCGTCGTTCCACTGCTCGCGCTCGGCCGCCATCTCGTCTTCCGGGGTGCGCAGCGGGTGGACTTTCTCGACACCGAGAGCGTCGGCCAACACCGGCCAGAGCACCTTGTTCTCCACCAAGTTGTACTCACCGCTGTCGCCCTTTGGAGTCAGGGTGTACGTCTTGAGATCGTCAGACAGGTACGGGTAAACGGAGAACTTGTCGACGTCCAACATCGTCATGGCGGTGTCGAGGTGCATGAACGCCCGCGTCTTGGGTAGCTCGACCACGATTACTTTGGTGACCTTCTTCTCCGGATCTGAGAAGTACGACTTGACCAACATCCCGATGCCCTGGGCGGTCGTACGCTCGCCCAGGCCGATCATTACCGTGCCGTTACCAACAACCAAGATGTCGCCGCCTTCACAGGTGGCCGGCTGCAAGTGCTCATCGGTGTTGCCGTACCAGAATTTGAGCTGGCCAGCGAAATCCGGATGGAAGTTCCAAATCGCCCGTGAGTTCAGCACCTCCCGTTGCCTGGCCGTCTTGGCCATCGGGTGCACGGACAAGCCGTTGTAGACGAACGCCGTGTTGTCCCGCTGGAACAGGTGGTTCGGCAGTGGGGTGAGCACAAAGTCAGACGGCCCCTGCTCGTTCCACCAAAGGCTGGTGTCCTCAGGGATGTCCAAGTCACTCTTGAGGACGCCGCCGATCATGAATTCGGCCAGCCGAAGCCCGCTCATATCGTCGGCGAAGAAGATCTCCCGTAGCGGCTTCTGCAGTTGATTGCTGGTGTTCTGCGGCTTGGCGACTCTGTCGAATAGCCACTCACGGGCCTCGGGAATATCGAGGGCCTCACCGAGCAATTCGTTGAAGTACCGAACACGAACGCCCTTCTCTCGCAGCTTCTCGGCGAACGCATCATGTTCGGCTTTGGCAATTTCAGCCCACATCACGTCGTCGAACAGGAGCCTTTCGCAGTTGTTCGGCGTCAGGCGGTCAAGCTCTAGGCCAGGTCGGTGGAGAACGACTTGCTTGAGTTCTCCCACCTCGGAATCAACGTGGAACGTCACTTACCTCAGCCTCCTTGATGTGTTGTTTGTGGCTCAACTGTGGTGAACTTATTGCGCATGTAGAGGTAGACACCCAGGCCCACGATGAAGACCCCGATGGACAGACCGATGAGCTTGATCTGCGTTCCCTCGACCGTGAAGGAGCCGTAGATGATGATCAGGGAGAAGATCAGACCCAGGATGGCCACTGCCATCTCCCACACCCAATTGGTTTCCGGGGTTCGCTCGTCTTTATTGATCGACCACTTGATCAAGGCGAGGGCGCTGAAGGCATAGGGAACCGCCGCAGTCAGGCCAGACAACAGAACCATTAAGTTGAACACGTCGGCCCCTGCCGCGCCCTGATAGGCAAACACCATGAGCAGGGTCGCCAACGCGGTCGAGAAGATGATGCCGATGTGCGGAACACCGCGGCTGGAGATCTTGGCGAAGAGCCGTGGGAACAGTCCCTCGCGGGCGGCCGCCAGCGGCATCTCGGCACAGATCATGGTCCAGCCATTGAGCGCGCCGAGACCGGAGATGATTGCGGCCAACGCAACCGCCTTGCCAGCCCAGTTGCCACCGAACATCGCGTCGAACGAGAGCGTGAACGGCTGGGCTCCGTCTGCGGTCAAGTCCTGGTTCGGGACTGTGCCGAAGATGACCACCGTGCTCAGCAGGTAGACCAATGTGCACGCCAACGTGCCAAACAAACTGGCCAGCGGCACATTACGCCTCGGGTTCTTCACCTTGCCCGCCGCGACAGCGGCCGTCTCCACACCGAGGTAGGAGAACACCGCCAACGACATCGCCGACACGATCGCCCCGATCGGTGACATTCCGGAGATGTTGAAGTTGTCGGTGATGTATGACCAGTCGATGTAGAACAGCCCAACCGTAGAGATGATGATCAACGGGATGAACTTGATAATCGTGGTGACGATCTGCACGGAGGCCATGTTCTTGACGCCGGAGAGGTTAATGGCCGCTGGCAGCCACAGCCCGACAACACCGATGGCGATGCTATACGCAGGGCGGTGATCTGTGTTGATGAAGACCTCAACGTAGACAACCCACGCCACGACTATCGCAGCGTTCCCCGCCCACGCCGTAATCCAGTACGACCATGCGTTGAAGAAACCGATCGCATTGCCAAACGCCGCCCGCGAGTATGCATAGGGGCCGCCATCAGCTGGCATTCGTTTAGAGAGCACCCCGAACATCTGCGCGAGAGCGATCGCTCCAATCGCTGTAAAAATGAAAGCGATGAGCGAAATTGAGCCAAACGACGCCAAGGATGCTGGCAGCAGGAAGACGCCAGTACCGATGATGGAACCCATCACCAGCGCGGAAGCAGCTAGTAGGCCAAGACTCGGCGCTGGTCCCTCTTCCTTGACCTCTCCGGGTGCTCCGGATCCTCCCCCAACAGAATCAACCGTGCTCATGTCCTTCTCCTCCTAAGTGAGAACACCGTGGTCAGTGACTAGTCAGTCTCAATGCCCGTGGTTGCAGTAGAGATGTGCGTTCCCGCATTACCCTCGATGAGCTCCTCCAGTTGATCGAGTGAACCGATTGCTGCGGTCTTTCCGGTCTCATTGGCAAAGGCCGCGGCCGCCTCCACCTTGGGTCCCATCGAACCGGCAGCGAAGCCCAATTCGACCAGCGCGTCTGGATTTGCCCTGGTCACCGCGCGCTGGTTCTCAGTGCCCCAGTCCAAAAACACCGAGGCCGTGTCGGTGGCGATAACCAGCAGGTCAGCATCGAGATCTCGGGCCAGCACGTAGGAGGCCAAGTCCTTATCGATGACTGCCTCGACGCCGATCAAATTGCGGGTGCCCGGCTCGTACATGGTCGGAATACCGCCGCCACCGGCGCACACGACCACTGCGCCGTTGCTGAGCAGCCACTTGATGGGGTTCAGTTCGAAGATTCGCCGAGGCTGGGGTGAGGGAACGACGCGGCGCCATGAATCGCCGTCCGGCTTAACCGTCCAATCGTTGTCCGAGGCGAGTTTCTTGGCGGCTGCTTCGTCATAGACCGGCCCAACGAACTTGCTCGGCGCCTGGAATGCGGGATCCGCGGGATCCACCTCGACCATGGTCAACAGCGTCGCCAGGCTCTTTTCCATCGGCAGCAAGTTGCCGAGTTCCTGCTCGATGAAATACCCAATCATTCCTTCAGTCTGGGCACCCATAACGTCAAATGGATAGGCGGACTGGGTGTCGTACGCAGCCGACTGCAGCGCCAACATTCCGACTTGCGGGCCGTTGCCGTGGGAAATCACCAACTCGTGCTTCTCCGCCACCGGCGCGAGCGCTTTGCACGCTGTCGCAACGTTTGCTCGTTGCCGTTCGACCGTCATGGGCTCGCCACGACGAGCCAGAGCGTTGCCTCCGAGAGCTACCACAATCCGCATGTACAGAACGTAACGAAACGGTCACCACTGTGTAAACCCAGCGCGCTCCCTAACGGCCGAGACTACGCCGTGCCAGCTGACCTTTGCAGGCCGGTTTGATCAGCTCAGTTTGGAACGGGCCGGTCCCGTTCCTTCATGCCCATGATGTGGACGCGCATACCGTTGGTGGTTCCGGAAACGCCCGGCGGCACTCCGGCAACCAGCACGATCCGATCGCCCGGAGTGCACCGATCGTGCTTGAGTAGCTCACGGTCTATGACGTCGACCATGGCGTCAGTGGAACTCACCGGATCCACGATGAAGGTCTCTACACCCCAGACCAACGACAGTTGTGAGCGAACTCGCTGACTCGGCGTGAAGGCGATCAACGGAATCGGCGACCTATGCCTCGCCACCAGCCGCGTCGACAGTCCCGTCTCGGTGAACGTACAGAGCTGGGTTGCGCCAACTGCTGCGCCGACTTGGCAAGCAGCTCGGGTCAACGCCCGCGCCGTCGAGCCGATCCGGTCGTCCTCGGTAGCCGGGATGGATCCGAGAGTCTGTTCCTCGACGTAGCGGATGATTCGCGCCATCGTCTCGACGACCAGCGTTGGATGATTTCCGACGCTGGTCTCCTGCGACAGCATCAGCGCGTCCGCGCCGTCGAGGACGGCGTTGGCCACGTCGGATGCCTCCGCTCTGGTTGGGCGTCGTGCCACCGCCATCGAGTCCAGCATTTGGGTGGCAACGATGACCGGCTTGCCAGCGGCGCGGCACATATCGATCGCACGCTTCTGCACAAGGGGGACCTGCTCCATCGGCAATTCGACACCGAGGTCGCCGCGGGCGACCATGACACCGTCGAACGCAGCAACGATCTCCGCCAGATTGTCCACCGCTTGCGGCTTCTCGATTTTTGCCAGGACGGGTACCCGAATCCCAAGTTCGTCCATGATCTGGTGCACGTCGGCAACGTCGGATGCGCTCCGGACAAAGGACAGCGCAATCAAATCTGCGCCAGCTTTCAATGCCCACTTGAGGTCGTCAATGTCCTTGTCGGACATTGCTGGCACGCTCACGGCAACGCCGGGCAGGTTGATGCCTTTGGAATCCGATACTGTGCCACCCTCCAGCACCTCGGTCACCACGTCGGTCTCGGTGACCGACTTGACCCGCAACAGGATTCGACCGTCATCGATCAGCAGCAGATCGTTGTTGCGCACATCGCCGGGCAACCCGTCGTAGGTGGTCGAGCAACGAGTCTGATTACCCACCACGTTGTCCACGGTGATCGTAAAGTCAGTACCCACTTCCAGTTGCGCAGTACCGCCGGCAAACTTGCCGAGTCGGATCTTGGGTCCCTGCAGGTCAGCCAGAATCGCGACCCCCTTGCCTGCTGCGTCGGTCGCGGCGCGAACCTGCTCGATAGAACGCTGGTGATCATCGTGGCTACCGTGACTCAGGTTTAATCGGGCGACGTTCATTCCCGCATCCACCATTCGCACCATGGTGTCGAATCCGGCCGTTGCCGGACCCAGCGTGCAGACAATTTTCGCTCGACGTGCCATTAGCCCACCAATGGTCTGGCAGTCGGGGGAATCGGTGAGGGCAGGTTGGTCGATCCGGTCAGGTAGTTGTCAACAGCTGCTGCGGCCGACCGACCTTCTGCGATCGCCCAGACGATGAGGCTTTGGCCCCGGCCGGCGTCGCCGGCGACAAACACCCCATCGACGTTGGTCTGGTAGCCCAGGTCTCGAACGATGTTTCCCCGTTCATCCAGTTCAAGTCCGAGCTCTTCGACGAGCGTGCCCTGTTCCGGACCGGTGAATCCCATCGCCAGGAAGACGAAGTCCGCCGGGATCTGACGAGTCGAATCAGGGACTTCCTGGAAGCGCCCGTCCACGAACTCGACCTCGACCAACTCGAGTGCCGCAACTCGGCCCTTGCCGTTGTCGATAAACCTGTTGGTGCTCACGGCGTACACCCGATCGCCGTTCTCCTCGTGGGCAGAAGAGACACGGAAAGTCATGGGATAGGTGGGCCATGGTTGCGCGACCGGCCGTTCAGCTGGCGGTCGGGACATGATCTCCAATTGCGTGACTGAGGCCGCGCCCTGTCGGGTTGCGGTACCCAGGCAGTCTGCGCCGGTATCACCGCCACCGATAACGACCACATGCTTGCCGCGCGCATCGATGGGACTGGACTTGGTGTCGCCCTCGCAGACGCGGTTTGCCAGCGGCAGATACTCCATCGCCTGGTGAATCCCGTTGAGTTCGCGGCCAGCCGCGTTGAGTTCCCGGCGCACCGTTGCACCAATGGCCAGGACCACTGCGTCGTAGCGACGCCGCAAATCTTCACCATCGATGTCGACGCCGACGCTCATGCCTGGCCGGAACTTGACACCTTCGGCCTCCATTTGCTGTAGCCGCCGAGTCAGGTGAATCTTCTCCATCTTGAACTCGGGGATGCCATAGCGAAGCAGCCCGCCAATGCGGTCGTCCCGCTCGTACACGGCCACGGTGTGTCCCGCGCGAGCCAGTTGCTGCGCAGCTGCTAGGCCGGCAGGCCCGGAACCGACGACTGCGACCGTCTTGCCGGACAGCCGCTCAGGCGGCTGCGGCTTGACCCAGCCCTCTTCCCAGGCGCGGTCGATGATCTCCACCTCGACCTGCTTGATGGTGACCGGATTCTGGTTGATGCCGAGCACACATGCCGTCTCGCACGGTGCCGGACACAGACGACCGGTGAACTCAGGGAAGTTGTTGGTCGCATGCAACCGTTCGATTGCTTCGGACCAATCGTCGCGCCAAACCAGGTCGTTCCACTCAGGAATCAGGTTGCCGAGCGGGCAACCGTTGTGGCAGAACGGGATGCCACAGTCCATACAACGGCCAGCTTGGTCGCGGAGGGTGTCGGTGTCGAACTCCTCGTAGACCTCGCGCCAGTCTCGGATCCGAATATCAACCGGTCGTCGCGTCGGCAATTGCCGGTCGCGTTTGAGGAATCCTCTGGGATCAGCCACGTGCTGCCTCCATCACTGCGTCGTCTACATCCTCGCCGAGACTCTCCGCCCTCGCAATCGCGGTGAGCACCCGCTGGAAATCGCGCGGCATTATCTTGGAGAATCGCCCGACATTCATTGCCCACGCGGCCAGCAAGTCCTCGGCGACCGTCGAACCGGTCTCCTCGGCGTGCCGTTTGGTCAAGTCGTGGACGAACTCACGGTCGGCATCGTCGAGTTGCTCGATGTCAACCATGTCCCGGTTGACTGCCTCGGGGTTCAGGTCAAGCAGGTAGGCGATGCCACCGGACATACCAGCCGCGACGTTGCGACCGACTTCGCCAAGAACCAGGACCCGTCCACCCGTCATGTATTCGCACAGGTGGTCACCGGCGCCCTCGACGACCACGGTGGCGCCGCTGTTGCGCACGCAACAGCGCTCACCGACCTTGCCTCGGACGAGCAGCTCACCCATGGTGGCGCCATAGGCAAGCACGTTGCCAGCAATGATGTGGTCCTCGGCCGCGAACGTCGCAGCCCGGTCTGGCCGCACGACAATGCGGCCGCCGGACAAACCCTTGCCGAGGTAGTCGTTCACGTCGCCCTCTACCCGCAGGGTGATCCCGCTGGGCACGAAGGCACCGAAGGACTGCCCCGCCGAACCCACAAAGGTGAGATCGATCGTGCCTGTCGGTAGCCCAGCACCTCCGAAGCGCCGGGTGACCTCGCTGCCGAGCATGGTGCCAACCGTTCGGTTGACGTTGCGGATCTCAAGTTGAGCTCGTACCGGTGCACCGCTATCCAGGGCATCGGCGCACAACTCGATCAGCGTGTTGTCCAGCGCCTTCTCGAGCCCGTGATCCTGATCGATCATCTTGCGGCGTGAGACGCCTTCGGCAAGTCGAGGCTGCTCGAGGATCGGCGACAAATCGAGGCCCTCGGTCTTGTAGTGCTCGACGGCCGCGTTGGTGTCGAGGATCTCGCTGTGACCGATTGCCTCATCCAGACTGCGGAACCCGAGTTCGGCGAGCAACTCGCGAACCTCCTCGGCGATGTACTCGAAGAAGGTCTCGACGAATTCGGGCTTGCCGGTGAAGCGATCCCGTAGAACTGGGTTCTGGGTCGCAACACCGACCGGGCAGGTGTCCAGGTGACAGACCCGCATCATCACGCATCCCATGACGACCAGCGGCGCGGTGGCAAAGCCGTACTCCTCCGCACCGAGCAGCGCGGCGATGACGACATCGCGGCCAGTTTTGAGTTGACCGTCGGTTTGAACAACAACCCGGTCGCGCAACCCATTGAGCAGCAGCGTCTGCTGAGCCTCGGCCAGGCCCAACTCCCACGGACCGCCAGCATGCTTAAGGCTCGTCAAAGGCGAGGCACCAGTGCCGCCGTCGTGTCCGGAAATCAGCACGACGTCGGCATGTGCCTTGGCCACGCCAGCGGCGACGGTGCCCACGCCAACCTCGGCCACCAACTTGACATGAATTCGAGCGGCCGGGTTGGCATTCTTGAGGTCATGGATCAGTTGAGCTAGATCCTCAATCGAGTAGATGTCGTGGTGCGGCGGTGGAGAGATCAGGCCGACACCTGGGGTTGAGTGCCGCGTCTTTGCGACCCACGGGTACACCTTGTGGGCTGGCAGCTGACCACCCTCGCCGGGCTTGGCACCCTGGGCCATTTTGATCTGAATGTCGTCCGCGTTGACCAGGTATTCACTGGTGACGCCGAACCGCCCGGAAGCAACCTGTTTGATCGCAGAGCGCTTGGAATCGCCATTGGCCATCACCGTGAACCGCTCGGGGTCCTCCCCGCCTTCACCGGTATTGGACTTGGCGCCCAATCTGTTCATCGCGATCGCCAACGTCTCATGTGCTTCGCCGGATATCGAGCCATAGGACATGGCGCCGGTCGAGAACCGCTTGACTATCTCACTGACCGACTCGACCTCCTCGATGGAGATCGGGGCGCGCTTGTCCTTGGAAAAACCGAAGAGGCCACGCAACGTCATCAGATGGCGTGACTGGTCGTTCACCGCGTTTGAGTATTCGCGGAAGATGTCGTACCGCTTCGACCGAGTCGCGTGTTGAAGTCGGAAGACCGTGTCTGGATTGAACAGGTGTGGCTCGCCTTCTCGTCGCCACTGGTATTCCCCGCCGACCACCAGGGTCCGATGCGCCGGCGAGATGCCGCTCGGCGGGTACGCAACGTGATGGCGAGCGGCGCCCTCCGCGGCGATGACGTCCAGACCGATGCCCCCCAACTTGGAGGTCGTGCCGGTGAAGTATTTGTCGATCACTTCCGGTGCGAGGCCGACGCACTCGAATACCTGAGCCCCGCGGTAGGACGCCACGGTGGAGATTCCCATCTTGCTCATGACCTTGAGGACACCCTTGCCCAGCGCCTTGACGAGGTTGCGCACTGCTTGAGCGGGTTCGATTCCTGACACGAGGCCGGTACGAACCAGGTCCTCGACCGTCTCCATCGCCAGGTACGGGTTGACCGCCGCTGCGCCATAGCCGATCAGCAGTGCCACGTGGTGAACCTCGCGGACGCCACCGGATTCGACAATCAGGCTGACCTGGGTCCGACGCTTGGTCCGAACCAGATGATGGTGGACGGCCGCAGTCGCCAGCAGCGGTGGGATCGGCGCCAGATCAAGGTCACCGTCGCGATCGGACAGCACGAGGAAGTCAATCTCGGAATCGACGAGTCGGTCGACTTCGGCGCAGATCTCGTCGAGGCGACGCTCAAGGCCCGGTCCGCCATCGTCGACGCGGTAGAGGCTGGACACCTTCGCGCTGGAGAACCGATCCGGGCCACCCTCCTGATCGACGTGCAGAATCTTGGCCAACTCATCGTTGTCGATCACCGGGAAGGACAGCACGATCTGGCGACAGTCGTCCGGAGCTGCCTCAAGCAGGTTGCCTTCTGGCCCGATTGAGGTTGCCAGTGAGGTGACGATCTCCTCCCGCAGGGCATCCAACGGTGGATTGGTCACCTGGGCGAAGAGCTGTGAGAAGTAGTCGAAGAGAAGCCGTGGCCGATCGGATAACGCCGCGATCGGGGTGTCCGTGCCCATCGAGCCGAGGGGCTCGGCGCCGGTCTGGGCCATCGGGGCAAGCAGAATGCGCAGCTCCTCCTCCGTGTAGCCGAAGGACTGTTGCCGCCGCAGGACCGATTGGTGGGTGTGAACGATGTGTTCGCGGTCCGGGAGGTTCTCCAAATGCAGCAGACCATCGTTCAGCCATTCGCTGTACGGGTGCTCGGCGGCAAGTTCAGACTTGATCTCGTCGTCCTCGATCACTCGGCCGTTGGCTGTATCCACCAGGAACATTCGGCCGGGTTGCAGCCGTCCCTTGCGCACGACGGTCGCGGGGTCGAGATCGAGCACGCCGGCTTCGGACCCCAACACCACCAAGCCGTCTTCAGTAATCCAGAACCGACCGGGCCGCAGACCGTTGCGGTCGAGCACTGCTCCGATCAATGTCCCATCGGTGAACGACACACTTGCGGGCCCGTCCCAAGGTTCCATCAGCGTCGAATGGAACTCGTAGAAGGCTCGCCGGGCGGGGTCCATCCCGGTGTGGTTCTCCCACGCTTCCGGAATCATCATCAGCACCGCGTGCGGCAGTGATCGGCCACCCATATACAGCAGTTCCAGCACCTCGTCGAAACTGGCGGAGTCGCTGCCGGCGGGAGTACAGATCGGGAACAGTCTGTTCAGGTCGCCCGGAATCAAGTCACTGACCAGGGTCGCCTCGCGGGCCTGCATCCAGTTGCGGTTGCCCTTGACGGTATTGATTTCGCCGTTGTGGGCGATGAATCGGAAGGGGTGGGCCAGGGGCCAACTCGGGAACGTGTTGGTCGAGAAGCGCGAATGGACTAGGCCCAGTGCGGACTTGAAGCGGTGATCTGACAGGTCTGGGAAGAACGGCTCCAACTGGCCGGTCGTGAGCATTCCCTTGTACCCCAGTGTCCGACTCGACAGCGTTGGGAAGTAGACGCTGGTCTCCCGTTCAGCACGCTTGCGCACGCAGAATGCAAGGCGCTCAAGTTCCATCCCGGTGATCAACGCGCCGGTTGGCCCATCTCCGGCGACAAACAACTGGCGGAAGCGCGGCATCACCGACATCGCGGTGGTTCCCACGAGTTCGGCTGTGTGCGGCACGTCCCGCCAGCCCAAGACCCGAAGTCCCTCTTGGCCAACAATGTCGGCGATGACGGCGACTGCCTCGCGGTCTTCGTCATCGTCGTCTGGCAGGAAGGCGGTACCCACGGCGTAGCTGCCCGGTGCGGGCAATTCGAAATCAACAACCGCGCGCAGGAACTCGTCGGGAACCTGCACGAGGATGCCAGCGCCATCGCCGGTGTCGACCTCCGCGCCAGACGCACCGCGGTGATCGAGATTGCGCAACGCGGTAAGCGCCTGCATCACGATCTGGTGGCTGGGAACGCCCGTGAGGGTCGCGACAAAAGCAACGCCACAAGCGTCGTGTTCGAATGCTGGGTCGTAGAGACCCTGAGCGGTCGGTTGATTCGTAAAGAGAGTCACGTCGGTTCTCCTGTCATCGGTGGCAGGCACGTCAACGAGTCGCGCAGGCCGCGACACGAGAACGGTTCACTTCCCGGGTGGAGTCAGGTCTAATTTCGGCGCGAACTGGGCGCAAGCAAGACTCGGCGCACGCACTTGAATGACCGACCACACCGCAAGAAGCACGCAGGCGGGACGACGTTGGCCCAACTGCAACAGATGGTCTAGCCGGTGATTCTAGCCCGACCGGGCTGATCGAGGAAAGCGCAGGTAAGCGTGGCTGGCTAGGTAGTCCCCACCGACTCCTCCTGGGCAGGCGCGACTCGGTAGAGGTGATCCTCCCGGCCAGGCTGTCTGCGGGCCGAGATGACGATGTACCCGGCAGCACACGCACCCACAAGGACTGACGTAAAGACGTTCACCCTGATCCCGAACACGAGGCTGGCGTGATCGATACGCACGAGCTCGAAGACCAACCGACCGACGCAGTACGCGACCACGTAGAGGGCGAATGCTCGACCGTGCCCCATGTTGAATCGCCGGTCCGCCCAGATGACCAACAGGGCCACGAGCACGCACCAGATCGACTCGTAGAGGAACGTCGGGTGAAAGGTTGCGAACTGCTCATACCCGGCTGGCCGGTTCAGCGGTGAGATCTCCAGCCCCCACGGCAAGTCCGTCGGTCGACCAAAAAGCTCCTGGTTGAACCAGTTGCCCCACCGCCCGATCGCCTGCGCGAACGCGATGCCGGGAGCGATGGCATCGGCCAGCGGCGGGAGCAGGATGTTGTACCGACGGCAGGCAATCCACGCCCCGAGCGCCCCACCGGCTACGCCACCCCAAATCCCGAGTCCGCCGTTCCAGATCTCCAGCGCAGGGACGAGACCCTTCCCACCGGAACCAAAATACGTGGGCCAGTCGGTGGCGACGTGGTACAGGCGTGCGCCCACGATCCCGAACGGCACGGCCCACAGTGCAACGTCGGTCACCTGGCCGGCTGTTCCACCACGGGCGACCCAGCGCCTGTTCCCGAACCAGACTGCAAAGATGATTCCCGCGAGGATGCACAGGGCATAGGCCCGGATCGGTACCGGTCCCAGGTCCCAAACGCCCGACGACGGGCTTGGAATGAACGCGAAGAAGCTCGTCACTGGTATCGGTGATTTACTTCGCAGCCGCGTTGATGGCTTTGATGAGCTCGGTTGGATTGGTGTATAGGCCGGTCTTGTCGGGCAGCACCTTGTTCTCGAGTTCCTTGCCGTTCACGAAGATCGCCGGTGTGCCCTTGGCATCGGACTTGCCAAACTCCGCTTGGCTGTTGCTGGCCCAACCGAGGAAGGTCTCCGCCTTCACACAACTGTCGAATGTGGTGAGTGCGTCGCCGGTGATGCCGACCTGCTTGCCGGCATCGAGCAACTGCTGTTGGGTGAAGCCGACGCCCTCCTGCTGGGGCTGCATAGCAAATACGGCCGAGTGGTACTCCAGCGACTTGCCCGCATTGATGGCGCAGCCCCAGGCTGAGGTTGCCTGCGCCGACGCATCATTGCCGAAATTGTCATCTAGGAACGTAGCTGGCCGCAGTAAGACGTTCATGCGTCCGGCCTTCGCTTCGGCGTCAATGGCCGCTGCGGAGGACTTCTCGTATTGGGCGCAACCGGGACACTGGAAGTCTTCCCAGATCTGAACGTTCGGAACGCCAGCCGCCTCGGTCGGGTTGACGGGGTATCCGTAGGTGGACGACTGCACCCCGGTGGGCAGAGCCGCGGAGGGGTTCGGTCCGTCGCCGCCCGAGTCCTTGTTAGAGAAGTACAGCGCACCGCCAATGATGGCGCCGACAACCAGCACAACGACGACCGCGCCGATGATCCGGATCATCCGTTCACGTCGCTTTTCTGCGGCGAGTTGCTCGGCCCGAGCCTGCGCGGCTTTCTGACGCGCATTCTTGGTGGATTCCGCCATCTGTCGACTCCCTAGGTCCGGTTATCAGCAGCCCTTAGCCGCTTCGACGTGTCAGGTTGGTCTGTGGTTTCGCAAGTCTCGGTTGTTGCCGCGATCCTCACCGCCGACCGTAGCCGACGAACAGTCGGGGTGCTGGCAGCGGCGCGAGTGGAGCTACCTCGCAGTTCGTGCCGACCGCACGCCCTGGGCGAGTTCGCCAGCGAGTCTGGCCGCCGCCGCCGCACCTGCGGCGGGAGTGGGTGCCTCGGCCAAGGCCCGGACAAACGCCGAACCCACGATGACGCCATCGGCGTAACTTGCGACCTCGGCAGCTTGGTCGGGTGTGGACACGCCTAGCCCGACGCACACCGGCAGACTGGTGTGGCTGCGCACCCGCTCAACGAGCGTTCCGGCCGCCGACGACACCGTGGTCCGAGTGCCGGTCACGCCCATTGTGGAGGCGGCGTAGACAAACCCCGATGTCACGCTGGCAACCAGTTCGATCCGCTCGTCGGTCGACGAGGGAGCGACCAAGAAGACTCTGTCTATATCGGACTGATCCGTTGCCGCGATCCACGGTTCGGCTTCCTCGGGAGTGAGGTCAGGGGTGATCACGCCCACTCCCCCAGCCAACATCAGATCCTTGGCGAATCGATCAACCCCGTAGCGTTCGATCGGGTTCCAGTACGACATCACCAGCGTGGGCGCTCCCGTGCCAGCGACGCCCTCCACCGTACGCAGAACCTCTTTCGTGGTTGTCCCGTGAGCCAACGCCGAGGTGACCGCAGCTTGAATGACAGGACCGTCCATCAATGGGTCGCTGTAGGGAAGCCCGATCTCCACCACATCAACGCCATTTTCGACCATCGCGGCGATGACGGGAACGCAATCGTGCAGCGTGGGGAACCCCGCGGGCAGGTACGCGATCAGGACCGCCCGCTCATCCGCCCGGGCGGCGGCAAACGTCTCTGCCAACCGGCTCATGACGGATCATCCTCAGGCTGCTGATCGTCTCCGCCGGGCAGCCCAAACCAGCGCGCTGCGGTCTCCACGTCCTTGTCCCCGCGGCCCGAGAGGTTGACCAGAATCATGGCCTCCGGTCCCAGTTCTCGACCCAGCTCCATCGCACCCGCGATGGCGTGAGCGGACTCGATCGCAGGGATGATTCCCTCCGTCCGGCACAGGAGCGAGAACGCGTCCATGGCCTGCTGGTCGGTGATCGGTCGATAGGTCGCGCGGCCGGTGTCTTTCAGGTACGCATGCTCGGGCCCAACCGACGGGTAGTCCAGTCCTGCGCTGATTGAGTGCGACTCGATGGTCTGACCATCGTCGTCTTGAAGTAGGTACGAACGCGAACCGTGCAGTACGCCGATGGACCCACCGGTCAGGGTGGCCGCGTGCCTACCTGACTCGATCCCCGACCCACCCGCCTCAAATCCATATAGCGCGACCTGTGGGTCGTCGATGAAGGCGTGGAAGATGCCGATGGCATTGCTGCCGCCGCCGACACAAGCCGCGACCGCGTCAGGCAGCCGACCCCACTGCGCGAGCACTTGTTCGCGAGACTCCGCTCCGATGACGGAATGAAATTCGCGGACCATCTCTGGGAACGGCGCCGGACCCGCGACGGTTCCGAGCAAGTAATGCGTCGAGTCGACGTTGGTGACCCAGTCGCGCATCGCCTCGTTGATGGCATCTTTGAGGGTGCGGCTTCCGACCGACACTGGGATGACCTCGGCACCCAGCAGTTGCATGCGAGCGACGTTCAGAGCCTGTCGGACGGTGTCTTCCTCGCCCATATACACGACGCACTCAAGACCCATCAGTGCTGCGGCGGTTGCTGTCGCAACGCCATGTTGACCGGCACCGGTCTCGGCGATGACGCGCGTCTTGCCCATGCGTTTGGTGAGCAGTGCTTGACCAAGCACATTGTTGATCTTGTGCGAGCCGGTGTGGTTGAGGTCCTCGCGTTTGAGCAGAATCGTCGCCCCGCCCGAGTGCTCGGAGAGCCGGGTTGCGTCGGTGATCGGATTGGGACGACCGTTGTACGTGCGCTGGAGGTGGTCGAGCTCGGCAACGAATGCTGGGTCGGCTAGCGCGGCACGGAAACTCACGTCTAGTTGATCAAGAGCGGCCATCAGGGCTTCCGGCACAAACCGGCCGCCGTACTGCCCGAATCGGCCAGCTGTATCGGGGGTGGTCGCCGTCATCCCGTGCCCCGTTGGTTCTTGACTGATGGATGCGCTCCAGCCGCGACAAGATCGTGCACGGCGGCTCGCGGATCCGGACCTGTGACCAACGACTGACCGACCAGTACCGCATCGGCACCGACGCCGGCGTAGCTCACCAGATCACGGGGACCGCGAATTCCCGACTCAGCGACGAGCACGATATCCGGTGGAACCAGCCGGGCAATCCGAGCGAAGACGTCACGGTCGACGTCAAGGGTTTTCAAGTTGCGTGCATTAATCCCGATGAGCTTCGCGTCGGCGGCCAGTGCGCGGGCGAGTTCGTCCTCGTCGTGAATCTCAACCAGCGGCGTAAGGCCGACCGACTCCGCGCGTTCGATCAGCGACACGAGCGCCTGATCATCGAGTGCCGCCACGATCAGCAATGCGAGGTCGGCGCCGTGCGCCCGAGCCTCCCACAGTTGGTACGACGTGAAGATGAAGTCCTTGCGCAGGACGGGTATGTCGACGGCCGCTCGGACCGCATCGAGGTCCGCCAGGCTGCCCCCGAATCTGCGCCGTTCGGTCAGCACTGAAATGCAAGCAGCGCCCCCCGCCTCGTAAGCAGCGGCAAGCGCGGCCGGATCAGTGATCTCCGCCAACAGACCCATGCTTGGACTCGCCCGCTTCACCTCAGCAATGACATTCACGCCGTCGGAACGCAGGGCGGCCAACGCGTCGCGGGGAGTTGGGGCCGATTGGGCCAGCAGTTTGAGGTCATCAAGTGACACCGCTAGCTGACGAACCTCAAGGTCCTCGCGCACTCCCACGAGGATGTCGTCAAGCACGCTCACGCGCTCCAGAGTAGCGACTCAGACTCGATCGCCAACGGGCGGTTACTAACGGCGGCTCAGCGGGTTCTAGCCGATGGCGGAATTGAGAAACGGTATCGACGGAATGTTCCGGGCGACGGTGAATGCCAGCGTCACAATTATGAGTGCCGTCATAAGAATCTTCTGGCGACGAGCCGCAGCCCGCGCTTGGTCGGACAGTTCAGTATCGGTCTCGGGTAGCGGCTGCCGCTGCAACGTGTCAGTGGCCGCCGTGGTGCCGCTCGCCGTGGCTGCGTCCGACGAAACACCACTGGGCGTCGAAGTCACGAACGGTTCGGAGTGCGCGAAGCCCGCGGATTCTCCTGCTGACGGTTGGTCGGCTGGCTCTGCGGCCGATGGTTGGACTGGTCCGATCCACCGACGGCGAAGCGCAAAGAGAACGGCGACGGCGATCAACGGCAGAACAACGACCGCTAGCGCGTTGTGGTCGAGCGCACCGACGATGTCCCCATTGGTCAGCGAGTGGACGCATCTGAGCCCGCCGCACGCGGGGCAGTCAATGCCGGTGACGAACTTCAACGGACACGGCAAGTAGTGGCCCGGCTGGTTGGGGTCTACCTGGCGAACGTACGCAGTTGTGGCCAGCGTGACGCCGACACCGATACTTGGCCACAGCATGCGCTGGAAGCGCGTGGGCACCTCTTGGCTGGGCACCTCGTGAGTATGCGCGCTCATACGACACCTGCCTCCAACAACCGTCCGAGTCGACCCGTAGCGACCAAGATAGCCATGAATACCACCCAAAGGAAAATGCTCAGTAGTGTCCACGCTCGCGCACGGCGGGCCGCCGTGTTTGCCGCACGCCTATCCCCGGCGGCCCAGAGCGGGCGTACCTGGGCTGCGAAGTACACCGCGACGACTCCGGTCGGTGGGAACAAACACAACGTCGCGACGACCGCCGGGGCAAGCCAGGAGCTGGCTACCCGCGGACCAGGTTCGACGGTTTGCCCCAATGTCACACGTCAGACCCTATGTCGCATTCACATGCGGCGGATTGCGACTTGCCGGGTTGGGATCCTGCAGGTATCGCGCGACCGTAATCGTGAACCGCGCTCCCCCTTCGGCGGCGGATCCTGCTGACGCCGTTCCACCCAGTCTCCGGCTGAGCCGGCCAACAAGTGCGAGCCCGACACCCGTTCCCACCTGCCGGACGCCGCGGTAGCGGGTGTACAGCTCGGCCGGTTCAAAGGCAACAACGCAGTCATCCGGTGTCAGTCCCGGACCGCTGTCGCGGACCTCGACGGTGACCTGGTCAGGCCGGTCCGACCGAACTGTCAACGCGATCACGCCACCCTGCGGCGTTACCCGCAGAGCGTTGGCACACAGGTTGTCGATGATCTGGCGCACTCGAATGGGATCGGTGTAGCCAACGAGTTCATCAGCACCGAGTTCTGACTCCAGGCGAAGACCCTCGGCCGCGCAGCGATCTGCCCAGACCTGGACTGCCTGCTTGCCTATCTCGCCGAAGTCGACCGCTGCTGGCGCCACGGGAAAGTCGAATGCGTCCAGCCGGGCAAGCTGCAGCAGGTCCGTCACGATCGCGTCGAGGCGATCGGCCTCCGACTGCATGATCCCGCCGGTCCGCGGCGCGTCGGCGGGTGGAACTATGCCGTCGTTGAGCGCCTCGGCGTAACCCCGAATTGCCGTCAGTGGTGTGCGGAGTTCGTGCGAGACCGAAAGTAGAAACTCACGTTGCCTGCCCTCGGATACCGTCAACGCCTGCCTGAGTTGGTTCAACGCTTCTGCTAGTTCCGCGATCTCAGCCGGACCCTCAACGCTCAGTTGCACATCTCGCTCGCCTTGGCCAAGACGCTTGGCGGCGTCGGCGGCATCGCGTAGCGAACGCGTCAACCTGCGCGCGAGCAACAGGCCGAAGGCCGCCGCGATAGCGACGCCGATCGCCAGCGCCACCGCGAACCGGCCGATCACAGCGAAAGCGAAGCGACCGGTGACGGTCACCGGCTGAGTCAGCACAATGGCACCGCCCGTACTCAGTTTGCGGGCGGACACGAGCACCTGACCTTCGCTGCTTTCGCGTTCGCCCTGAATCTCCTGCCCATTGGCTAGGGCCGCCGCATCAGCAGCGGTGAAGAACTCCGGCAACTGACCACCCGGGTTGACGTAGTAAACGGAGATGTCCTCAGACCGCAGAACCTGAACCAGCCGGGCCGGGAAGAGATCGCCGGAGGGCAGTGGTCGACGGTCCACCGCCGCCACCGTTGCGTTGGTGAGTTGTTCCAACCGGTTCTGCGACTCCTGCTGACTCGCACTGCGCGCCAACGGGTACGACACCGCACCGGCAACCATCACCGCCAGAACGGCTGATGCCACGGTGACCAGGGCGATCCGAACTGCCAGCGACAGGCCCCTGGCACGAGCTGTCACGGCCGAGACTGTGGCCTTGGTGCTCGACAGCGGCGTTGCGCTAGGCACACAGACTCCCGTTACTCGGGCGACGAAGCGTCGTCACGTCCGGGTGCTTCGACCGAGTACCCAATTCCCCTCACCGTGCGGATGATCTCGGAATCGCCCAGCTTGGCTCGGAGTTGGGCGACATGCACGTCGACTGTCCGCGAGCTGACAACGCTGGAGTAACCCCACACCTCACTGAGTAGTTGCTCACGACTGAACACTCGCCCAGGCCGAGCAACCAGATGTGCCAACAAGTCGAATTCGGTGGGTGTCAAGGAGAGGTCCTGACCACCGACCGTGGCGCGACGCGACCCCCGGTCAACTTCTATGTCCGCGAGCCTGAGCACGTCACTCTGGCCGGTTTGCCCCGCTGCCCGGCGGACAACAGCTTTGACACGGGCGACGACTTCTCTCGGGCTGAACGGCTTGGTGATGTAGTCATCGGCCCCCATCTCCAGCCCGATCACGCGGTCGATCTCGTCGTCACGGGCCGTGCAAAACAGGACCGGAGTCCAATCGTCAGCAGCCCGAAGTTGACGACAGATTTCGGTTCCTGACAGTGAGGGAAGACCCACATCGAGGACAGCCGCTACCGGCCGATTCTTGACGATAGCGTCGTAGCCCGCTTGCCCGTCCACCTCGACATGCACGCCGAACCCTTCTCTGGCGAGGTACAACCGAAGCAGCTCGGCGATGCTCGGCTCGTCCTCCACAACAACGACGAGTCCCCGGGCGGGTTCACTCACCGGTGATCACCCGACCCTGTATCGGCCCGTGAGCCAGTCTCAGGATGCAGCTTCCTGTTTGCCGCGTGGGTACTGCCCCATACCCATCATGCCCATGACCTTGCCGACAACACCGCCAAGGATCAGGATGCCGACACCGAGCCACATGACCCAGATTTGACCGATCACAACGCCGAAGGTCCCCACAACGAACGCAAAAAGCATGATCGTCACAGCAGTCCAGGCGGCCGGTGTCTGGCCTTCTTCATCCCTGGGTTCGATATGAGCCATTCGGTGCCTCCTTGAGAACAATCGGTGCCCGGACTCTAGCGCGCGCCGACGTACATACTGACGTGTTGCGCGCCATTGTGGCAGGTCAAGCTCAGTTGTCCTCGTTAGCTACCGAATTGGAGCGCTTAACGGGCTCGTCACGGCTCGCAGCGTCCCGAGCGTCGTGATCGGCCGGTGCAGTCGGGTCCACCCCACGATCGAGCTTCTCCCAGTCGCTGAGTTCGACAGTGGCGGTCCCAGCTTGGCGAGCCGACAACGAGCGCCACTGGCCTGACCACCGAAGTACGGCGAGCCCGCAAGCGAAGATCACTAGCGCGCAGATGCCCGTCAAGATCCACCACTTGCCGGTAGTCACCTGCAGGTTAGGCCGAGAGCTCAGACTTGCGGAGGCGAACTCGACATCAGCGGTCAGTGGGAACGCAACCGCAGAGACCATGGTTGCCACCGCCGCCAACACCACCACGACCCCCACCACGGAACGCCACCGCCCGCGAGCCGCCACGATCGCGACCACACACGCCAGAGCCAACCAAGCACCGGCCAACGAGGCGGGATAGAGGCTTGATCCGGTGGCGGTCTCACTGTCCACCGGTAGCCCTGGTTCTGTTACCGAGGCAGTAACCCAGGTCCGCTGCAGGGCCCACACGCTGATCCCAGCCGACAACAGCAGACACATCAATACCAACGGGTACATCCGCTTGGAACGCGCGGTTGAATCAGCGTCCTGACTGAACCCCGCGACCGGTTCAACGGAATCGGGTTTGCTCACGAGGTCGCCTCCCGCATTGTCTGCGCCATTGCGATTGCACGCAGAACAGCTGCGGCCTTGTTGCGGCATTCCTGCTCTTCGGTGACCGGATCTGAGTCGGCCACCAGTCCTGCGCCCGCTTGGACATAGGCCATCCCGTCGCGCAGAACAGCAGTCCGAATCGCGATCGCAGTGTCCATGTCGCCGGCGAAATCGAGATAGCCCACAACTCCCCCGTACAGGCCACGACGGGTGGACTCAAGGTCCTCGATGATCTCCATCGCTCGTGGCTTGGGAGCCCCGGACAACGTCCCCGCTGGAAAGGTCGCGGCGAGTAAGTCGTAGGCGGTCTTCCCAGCGGACAACTGGCCCACAACGGTCGAAACGATGTGCATGATGTGGGAGTAGCGCTCGACTTCCATGAATTCGACGACCTCAACTGAGCCCGGTTGGCTCACTCTTCCGACGTCATTTCGCCCGAGGTCAACCAACATCAAATGCTCGGCGCGTTCCTTGTCGTCGGCGAGCAACTCGTCGGCAAGTTCAGCGTCACGCTCAGGCGTCGCTCCCCGGGGTCGGCTGCCAGCGATGGGGTGCATCATGGCTCGACCGTCGTCCAATTTGACCAACGCTTCAGGGCTCGATCCGACCACTGAGAACGCAGTCGCATCACCCAGTCCAGGACGGTGCGGGTCGGATCCACCTTGCGCGGTCCCGCCGTTGGTGGGTACGGAGTCGCCCAGCGCTGCCGGGAACCGGATCAGGTACATGTACGGACTCGGATTGCTGATCCGCAGGATGCGGTAGATATCCAACGCATCCGCTGTGGTCGGGGTCTGGAACCGCTGTGAGACAACAACTTGAAAGGCGTCGCCCGCCCGAATATGTTCCCGCGCCGCTTCCACTTTCTCGTAGTACTGCTCCGGTTGCGTCATCGCCTGGAAGTCCGGCTCCACCGAACCGTCGAACGTCCAGGCAGGCGTCGCGACCGGTTGTTGCAGGCGGCAAGCCATTGCGTCGATACGCGCGACGGCATCGTCGTAGAGCAGGTTCAGCTCAGTTGCGCTCGTGTCAGCCTCGCCGAGCACCACATTGGCAATCAACAACACAGAGCCGTCGTAGTGATCAAGTACCGCAAGGTCCGATGCGACCAGCATCGCGACCTCGGGCAACCCCAGATCATCCTCCGTCAACTCCGGTAACCGCTCCCAGCGCCGGACCGCGTCGTAGCCGATCATTCCCACCAGACCGCTCGTCAGCGGCGGTAGACCGGCCAGTCTCGGTGAGTGCAAGGCGGCCAACGTGTCGCGCATGACTTCCAGTGCAGTCATACCGCCGGGGGTGCTTCCCACCGCTACGGGCACATCACCGATCCATACCGGTCGCCCATCGACTTCAGTCAGCATTGCCGAACAACGAACGCCGACAAAGGAGTACCGCGACCACACTCCACCGTGTTCGGCAGACTCGAGCAAGTAGGTGCCAGGCCGATCAGCGGCCAGTTTGCGGTACAAACCGACGGGAGTCTCCCCGTCGGCCAACAACCGACGGACGATGGGGACTACTCGCCGATCCTTGGCCAACCGACCGACCGCCGCCCGGTTCGGCACAGTCGTGCCGTCGGGGACTTGTGCCAACCGGGCGTAGACTTGGTCATCGCCGGTTGCTTCGGGCTGACCCTCTGCCGGTGTCACAGCTGGTCCCCCGCGGACTCCTCAGCCCTACTCGCGAGATCAATGTGCGCCGTCTCAAAGCAACTGCGCAGGCCCGTGTGACAGGCCGGACCGACCTGGTCGACGCTGAGCAAGAGCGCGTCGCCGTCGCAGTCGAGTTGCACTCGACGAACGTGCTGGACATGGCCGGAGGTGTCACCCTTGCGCCAGTACTCACTGCGGCTGCGAGACCAAAAGGTGGCGCGACCGGTCGCCAGCGTGCGGCGAAGTGCCTCGGAATCCATCCACGCCAGCATCAAGACCTCTCCCGTGTCCCACTGCTGCGCGATTGCCGGGACCAATCCATCGTCGTTGGGCGCTAGTTGGCGCAGCAGTTCTGCGGCGGGATCCCTGGTCATGGTTGCCATTGTGCCGGGTGTGCGCCGTGGTCGGCGCGGGAGTTACCCGCGTAGGGTGGTGATTTGTGACTACCACTTCCTGGGCCCAGTCCGAACGTCAACAGCTGAGCGATCTGTTCGAGGAGGTCGGTCCCGACGCCCCGACGTTGTGTGGGGACTGGACTACCTCCGACCTTGCCGCCCACTTGGTTCTTCGAGAGTCGCGACCGGATGCAGCGTTGGGCATCGTTATCAAGCCGCTGGCCGGCTGGACAGACCGCACGCAGAACTCGATCGCGTCGCGCCCGTGGCCAGAACTGATCGAATCGGTCCGAAACGGTCCACCCCGCTTCTCGCCGTTCTCCCTTCCCAAGGCCGATGCGCTGGCGAACACCGGCGAGTTCTTCGTTCACCTCGAAGATGTCCGTCGGGCCGGAGACGACTGGCAGCCCCGCGACCTACCACCGAAGTTCGCCGACTCACTGTGGGGAATCTGCAAAGCGCGCGGCAAAGGCTTGCTCCGGCGGGTGCCGATCGGGGTCGTCCTGCACCGCACCGACGGTGACGGGGGCGAAGTCAACGCCCGCAGCGGCAGTCCCCGCGTCGTGATCAGTGGGCCGGCCGCCGAACTGCTGCTGTACTGCTACGGCCGCAAAGAGCAGTCCCAGGTTCACATCGAGGGAAGCCCAGAAGCGGTCGCGGCGCTGCGCGACGCAGACCTGTCGATCTGAACTCGCTCAACGGACGGCGTAACCGCCGGCGGCAAGCTCGTGCTTCACGTCGGCAATGCGTAGCGTCCCAAAATGGAACACGCTGGCCGCCAAAACAGCGTCGGCACCCGCAGCCACCGCGGGTGGGAAGTCGGCGCACTTGCCCGCCCCACCGCTGGCGATGACGGGCACCACCACCACAGCACGCACCCGCTCGATGAGATCGATGTCGAAGCCGTCTCGGGTGCCATCGGCATCCATCGAGTTCAACAGAATCTCACCAGCTCCCCGCCGGGCACCTTCGGCCGCCCATTCGACTGCGTCGATTCCAGTCCCCTTCCGCCCGCCATGGGTTGTCACCTCGAAACCCGACTCAGTCACCGTCCCCGGCGGACAGCGGCGGGCATCGACGGACAACACGACGCATTGAGAACCGAATTGCGTCGCAGCCTCCGTGAGGAATTCGGGTCGGTCAATAGCTGCGGTGTTGACCCCGACCTTGTCGGCTCCGGCCCGCAGTAGCCGGTCGATGTCCGCCACCGTCCGGACGCCCCCGCCCACCGTCAACGGGATAAAGACCTCCTCGGCCGTGCGCCGGACAACGTCGTAGGTGGTCGAACGATCTGAACTGCTTGCGGTGATGTCAAGGAATACCAGCTCGTCGGCACCTGCCTCGTTGTAAGCCCGAGCAAGTTCCACCGGATCGCCGGCGTCCCGCAGGTCAGTGAAATTCACACCCTTGACCACCCTGCCGGCGTCGACGTCCAAGCATGGAATGACTCTCACGGCGACCGGCATGCCCACAGGCTAGTCGGTCCGCACGGTTGGGTGAGGTGCTGGCTATTGCGCCAAATTCGGATCAATGAAGTCGAGCCGGGGCGCAACCGAGGCGAGCGCCTCAGGCAAACTGAACGCCCCCGAGTACAGGGCCTTGCCGATGATGATTCCTTCGACGCCGAGGTGCTCAAGGCCAGCTAGCTCGTGGATGTCCTCCAGTGACGACACACCACCGCTGGCGACCACCGGCTTATCAGTGCGCTTGCAGACCTCGCGCAACAGGTGCAGGTTCGGACCCTTGAGCGTGCCGTCCTTCTCGACGTCGGTCACGACGTACCGCGCACAGCCGTCCTGCTCCAGCCTGGCTAGCGTCTCGTACAACTCGCCGCCTTCCTGAACCCAGCCGCGCGCCGCAAGAGTCGTGCCTCGCACATCAAGGCCGATGGCGATCTGATCGCCATGGTGGGCAATCGCTCGGCCACACCAGTCCGGGTTCTCCAACGCGGCGGTGCCGATATTGATCCGCATGCAGCCCGTCGCCAGGGCTGCCGCCAGGGACTCGTCGTCGCGAATGCCACCGGACAGTTCTACGTCGATGTCCAACGCGCCGACAATCCGGGCCAGCAGTTCGCTGTTCGAGCCACGGCCGAAGGCCGCGTCAAGGTCAACGAGATGAACCCACTCGGCGCCTTGCTCTTGCCAGGCCAAGGCTGCCGCGAGCGGATCGCCGTAGTCGGTGGCCGAGCCGGCCTCACCTTGAAACAGTCGGACGGCTTTGCCGTCGGCCACGTCAACGGCTGGGAGTAGTTGAATTGTCACGACCGCGACCTTACGCCAACTGACGGTGCCACCGTCACATCAGGTTTTTCACCCAGTTGCCCAGCAGCGCCAGACCCGCGTCTCCGGACTTCTCCGGGTGGAACTGCGTCGCGGACAGTGGACCGTTTTCGACTGCGGCGATGAATGGTTCGCCATGGTTGGCCCAGGTGATCAGCGGCGGCCTGGTTGGTGATCCCTCGGTATCGAGTTCCCACTTTCTCGCTGCATATGAGTGAACGAAGTAGAAGCGCTGCGATTCGATTCCGGCAAACAACGTCGAACCCGCAGGAACGTCGACTGTGTTCCACCCGATGTGCGGGAGTACGGGAGCGTCCAATCGGTCCACCACACCCGGCCACTGGCCGCACCCAACGGTGTTGACACCGTGCTCAACCCCGTGTTCGAACAGAACCTGCATGCCGACGCAGATACCAAGCACCGGTCGGCCACCGGAGAGTCGTCGATCGATGATTCGTGGGCCGTCTACCTTCTGCAACCCGAGCATGCATGCCTCAAACGCGCCCACACCGGGAACGACGAGACCGTCGGCATTGACTGCCGCGTCCGGGTCTGCCGAGACTTCTACCTGTGCTCCAACGTGTTCAAGGGCACGTTGCGCTGACCGAAGGTTCCCAGATCCGTAGTCCAGAACCACCAATCGCGGCTGTTTCATTGCCACCACGAGTAAGCGGCGAACCCGCACAGGATCGCGGCTATTCCGGTAACCACAGATCCGACGACTGACTTGGATCGCACAAACGAGATCAGCCCGCCAACGAAGAATCCGGCCAAAACCAGCATCGCGATCGGGACCCAGCTAGCCACAGGTCACCTGCCACGGTGCTGACGCACGGCTACGCATGGTCACAGGGTGCCCTTTGTCGAGGGAATTCCGGTGACGCTGGCGTCCAACGCAATTGCATCGCGCAGCGACCGGGCCACCGACTTGAACTGCGCCTCGACGATGTGGTGGGCATTGCGGCCGGTGATGACCCGCACGTGCAGGCAGATCTGTGCCGATGCCGCCAGCGACTCCCAGATGTGGCGGGTCAGTGTCGTGTCATAGGTGCCGATGAGCTCGATGAGTTCCGGCTCTTCGTGTACGACGTAGGGCCGACCCGACAGGTCGACCGCCGACTGAACGAGTGCCTCATCGAGTGGCACCAGCGAATCGCCGAATCTGCGGATCCCCGCCTTGTCACCGAGGGCTTCTCGAAGTGCCGCACCGAGGGCTAAGGCCGTGTCCTCAACAGTGTGATGCGCATCCACCTCCAGATCGCCTTTGGTCAAGACTTTGAGGTCGATCCCGCTGTGCTTTCCCAACTGACTGAGCATGTGGTCGTAGAACGGCACACCGGTGCTGATTTCCACCAGACCGGTGCCATCGAGGTTCAGCTCAACAAGGACGTTGCTCTCCTTGGTCTCCCTGGCAATCACAGCTGTGCGGCTCATGCCGTCTCCTCTTTGTTGGGTGTGCGCGATGCTGGCGCTGTCTCGGTCGTGGCGAATTTCTGGGAAAGTAGCTCCGGTTCGACTTCCAGGATTGCAGATAGTGCATCAAGGAACGCGGTGGTTTCCTCCTGCGTACCCGCAGTGACCCGCAGCCACCCCGGCAGGCCGACGTCGCGCACCAAGACCTGCGCATCGACGAGGTGGCGCCAGACCTGACCTTGATCGGCAAACCCCCCGATAAGCACGAAGTTCGCGTCGCTGTCGGCAACTCGGCAACCAAACTGTCCACATTGGGCCACTATTCGGTCGCGCTGAACCTTCAGGTCGTTGACAGCCGCTTGCAGGGTTGCGGCGTGTTCGAGTGCGGCCGTGGCCGCCGCTTGGGTCAGGGCGGACAGATGATACGGCAACCGAACACGGCCAATCGCCTCGACGACGGCAGCATCGGCGGTGAGGTAACCAACGCGGGCACCCGCGAACGCGAAGGCCTTACTCATCGTGCGGGTCACGATCAACCGTGGTCGACCCGCCAGCAAAGTGATAGCGCTCGATCGATCGCTGAACTCGGCGTACGCCTCATCGACCACCAGGACGCCACTTGCGGTTTCCGCGAGGACGTCGTACAGCGTCTCCACCACGGCAAGATCGGCGGCGGTGCCGGTGGGGTTGTTGGGCGAGCACACAACCACAACGTCTGGTCGCAACTCCCGCACCGCAGCGATGGCGGTATCGACGTCGACGCTGAAGTCAGGCGCCCGGGCAACTCCGGTGTACGCGCTGCCGGTGCCGCGGGCAATCAAGGGATGCATGGAGTAGCCGGGCTCGAATCCCAACACCCGCCGACCTGGACCGGCAAATAGCTGCATAAGTTGCTGGAGGATCTCGTTGCTTCCGTTGGCCGCCCACAGTTGCGCCGGAGTTCGCAGAACCCCGGTCTGCTCAGTCAGGTAGTCGGCGAGCGCAGTTCGCAGTGCGACCGCGTCCCGGTCCGGGTAGCGCTGCAGTGTGCCCGCGACACCGGCAATCGCATCGGTGATTGCCGTGACGACCTCCGGACCAGGTGGGTGGGGGTTCTCGTTGGTATTGAGCCTGACCGTGACGTCGAGCTGCGGCGCACCGTATGCCTGGACGTCACGCAGTTCATCGCGGATTGGCAAGTCCTCGACTGACGTCACGAATCGGATCCCCCAATGATGCCCAAGCGGGCGGCCACCGCAGCAGCGTGTGCTGGCAGGTCCTCCGCGTGGGCCAACGTCGTCACATCTGCGGCAACCTCTTGGAGTGCGGACTGGTCGTACTGGACGACGTGGACCGACCGCAGGAAGCTGTGCACCGAAAGCCCCGACGAGTAGCCCGCGCAACCACCCGTTGGCAGGACGTGATTGGAACCCGCGCAGTAGTCCCCCAGTGACACCGGTGACCAGGGGCCGACAAAGACGGCGCCTGCGTTGCGGATGCGGCCAGCAACGGTGGCGGCTTCGCGCGTGTGTATCTCAAGGTGTTCAGCGCCGTAGGCGTTTGCGACGGCCACGGCTTGGTCGAGGTCGCGTACGAGCACAACCGCACTCTGGTGGCCGCGCAGGGCCTCGGAGATTCGTTCGCTGTGCTTGGTCGCATTGACCTGGTCGTCAAGTTGGTTGACAACCGCGCCAGCCAAGCTCTCGCTGTCTGTGACCAGGACGGATGCAGCAATGACATCGTGTTCGGCCTGGCTGATGAGGTCCGAGGCGACGAACACCGGATCAGCGGAGTCGTCGGCCAGCACCAGAATCTCGGTCGGTCCCGCCTCGGAGTCGATACCGATCACGCCTCGCAGGAGGCGCTTGGCGGCAGTCACCCATAGGTTTCCGGGTCCGGTCACCATCATCACCGGTTCGCAGTAGCCGGGCTGGCCAGCTGAGATGTCGCTCGCTGATCCGAATGCCAACCAAGCGACCGCTTGCGCGCCACCAACGGCGTAGACCTCGTCGATTCCAAGCAGTGCCGCAGCGGCCAGGATTGTCGGGTGGGGCCAGCCGTCGTTGTCCGGCTGGGGTGGCGAGGCGATCGCAATCGAACCGACGCCGGCGAGTTGGGCCGGAACCACGTTCATAACCACGCTGCTGGGGTAGACGGCCCGGCCACCCGGAACGTAGAGGCCGACCCGGTCGACCGGGATCCAGCGCTGGGTGACAGTTCCGCCGGGTGCAACCTCCGTAGTTCGGTCGGAGGGAATCTCATCGCTGTGCACCAACCGCACTCGCCGAATCGCTTCTTCCAACGAGGCACGTACCTGGGGGTCGAGTTCCACGAGGGCGCCGGACAGCACTTCGGCCGGGACTCGGAGTTGGGCCGGGCGCACGCCATCGAACTGCTCGCAGTAGTCCAGCACGGCTGGCTCATGTTCGGCGCGAACGCGATCGATGACGCCAGCTACCGCTTTCTCCGCCGCCGCGACATCGACCTCAGCGCGCGGCACGACGGATCGAGGGTCACCGGTCATCGCCCTCAAATCCAGGAATCGCATCACGGGTACATCGTACGGTTCAGGCGCAGTGCCGTTCGGCGGCTGGGATGGGTACCGTGCAGACATGCCGAAAAAGGGGGCCATCGAGACCACCGCGACCCAGCAACTGATCGATAACGAGGTTCCCTACGCGGTGCACCAGTACGGCAGCGACGACGAACCAGCTCAGATCCCAACGGTCACCAGTTCCCGACGACGCGCGATCGAGATGGGAATCGACCCGACCCGCGTGCTGCACACCGAATTGGCCATAGCTGACGGAGAACCCGTCATCACCGCCGTGCCCGCGTCGGCGGTGCTGGATTCAGCATCGCTGGCGGCCGCCGTGGGTTCGGTCGACAGCAGTCCAGCCGACTCGGCAGACATCAAGAAAGTAACCGGCTACAAGGAAGAGGACCTGAGCATTCTCGGCTTGCGCAAGCACGTGCCGACCGTTATCGATGCCGCGGCCTTAGATTTTCCGACGGTCGTCGTTTCCGCTGGCCGTTACGGCTACGTGGTCGAATTGTCACCCGAGGATCTGGTTCGGCTGACAAACGCTCGGACGGCCCCGATTGGCCGCGTCCTCTAGCTGTCAGGTCCGGGAACCGTCCGTCTCAGTCAGCGCGCGGCTGACCCGTCACCGGGGTTGGCGACCCGTAGTAGCGCCGTAGCAACGATCGTCGGAGCCTCGATCCGGCAACTGAATAGAAGACGGTGAGCGCGAACGCGCCGACCAGTGGCCACATCAGCATGGCGCCCTTTGAGCGCAGCTCCACCGGGGCCTGGAACACAGTTCCGTCCGCGAGCCCTGCGGCATCGACGCCACCGACATCGGTGAGTCCGCCCGCCAGGTGGATGCCCAGCCGCAGTGCTAGCGCCGCGCCGACGATTCCGCCGATCACCACCCCAACCAACACACCCAGGGGGTGCGCCCGCCATCGCCAAATCGCCACAGCCGCTACCAGCAGGCCAGCGCCGGCCATCAACAACCCGTAGGTCATGTCGGCACCGATATACGCGGCAGCGAAGTTGTCCACGCCGAGCTTGCCATCGAAGGTCACGATCTCGGCTCGGGGCGCGACGACTGACCAGATCCAGCCCGCCGCGAGTCCGACGATCGCCGAGAGGAGGACGAGGTAGGCGCCGACACGGACGTCCGGGCGCAGGGTGCCCAGGCGATCCGGTCGCGCATTGTCCGTCGGAACCTGCTCCATCAGGGCGCACCATCGGCAGAGGACGTGCCAGTCAGACACGACGGGCCAAGCAGTGCCTTGAGATCGGCGAACAGTGACGGGCTCGGAGTTACCCGTTTGGCGTCGTCGATTCGCAGCACGGTAGTCCGTGGTCCGTTGCGAACCTCCAACCTCACCTCGCTGGTTCCCGGGTGGGTGTCAAGGATCTCCTTGAGCCGCGCGACCACCGGTGGCACGACCCGACTCGCCGTCACGTTGATCACCACTGGACCGGCCGAACCACTCGCGAGATCAGGAACACTGACCTCCATGGCGACGAACTTGATCGCGTCTTCCTCGCGCAGGTCAATCCGACCCTTGACCACCAAGACCGAGTCTTCGGCACAGTACGGACCCATCGACGCATACGTCTGCGGGAACACCATGACCTCGATAGAGGCATCGAGGTCCTCCAAGGTGACAATCGCCCAGGGATCGCCCCTCTTGGTGAGCTTGCGTTGGACGCCGGTCACCAGACCAGCCAAGGTGACCACTCGCCCGTCGACAGCATCGTCGCGAAGGATCGAGGCGATGGAGCAATCGCTTGCTGCTCGCAGTGCCCCTTCGACACCGTTGAGCGGATGATCCGAGACGTACAGACCCAACATGTCCCGCTCGTGCGCGAGCAGCGTCGACTTCTCCCACTCGTGTAGCGGGATAGACATCTCCAAACCCAGCGACGACCCCACCGCCTCACCCGAAGCGCTCTGCTCGCCGAACAGATCGAACTGACCGATCGCCTCCGCACGTTTGGTATCGATGACCGCGTCCACCGCCTCGGCGTGAACCTGCGACAGCCCGCGGCGAGTGTGACCCAACGAGTCGAAAGCTCCGGACTTGATCAGCGATTCCACGACACGCTTGTTGCAGGCGCTGGCATCGATCTTGCGGAGAAAGTCCGGAAAGTCGGCGAACCGACCCTTCGCCGTGCGTGCAGCGATGATCGCCTCGACAACGTTCGTTCCAACGTTGCGGATCGCCGAAAGTCCGAACCGGATGTCCGTTCCCGTGGCGGTGAAATTGGAGTCCGACTCGTTGACGTCGGGGGGCAGCACCTTGATGTGCATGCGTCGACACTCGTTGAGATAGATCGCGCTCTTGTCTTTGTCGTCCTTGACGCTGGTGAGCAGTGCGGCCATGTACTCGGCCGGGTAATTCGCCTTGAGGAACGAGGTCCAATACGAGACGAGTCCGTATCCAGCCGTGTGGGCCTTGTTGAACGCGTAGTCGGAGAACGGCACCAAGATGTCCCAAAGGGTCTTGATGGCTTCTTCGGAGTAGTCGTTGGCCAGCATTCCGTCCCGGAAAGGCTGGTACTCCTTGTCGAGAATCTCCTTCTTCTTCTTACCCATCGCGCGGCGAAGCAGATCCGCGCTGCCCAACGAGTAACCCGCCAATAGCTGGGCGATCGCCATGACCTGTTCCTGGTAGACGATCAACCCGTAGGTGTCACCCAGAATCTCATCGAGTGGTTCGGCAAGCTCTGGGTGAATCGCGACGACTGGTTTGCGGCCGTTCTTCCGGTCGGCGTAGTCGTTGTGCGCGTTGGCACCCATCGGACCGGGCCGGTACAGCGCCAGCACGGCCGAGATGTCCTCGAAGTTGTCCGGCGCCATGGAACGAAGTAGCGCCCGCATGGGACCGCCGTCGAGTTGGAACACCCCGAGCGTGTCCCCACGCGACATCAACGCGTACGCCGCCTCGTCGTCGAGGGTCAAGTCCTCCGGGACGATTGTCTCGCCGCGGTTCGTCTTGATCGCGGCCAGGCAGTCGTCGATCACCGTTAGGTTGCGTAGGCCGAGGAAGTCCATCTTCAACAGACCGAGTGTCTCGCAGACGCCCATGTCGAATTGGGTGATGACGGCGCCATCCTGTTGGCGCATCCACAGCGGAATGACGTCGAGTAGCGGCTCCTTACACAAGATCACCCCGGCCGCGTGGACGCCGGGTTGGCGCTTGAGGCCCTCCAGGCCCTTGGCAGTGTCGACCACGCGCCGGACGTCTGGATCAGCCTCGTAGAGGTCGCGGAACTCCCCGGCCTCGCGGTAGCGGGAGTTGTCTGGATCGAAGATGCCGGAAAGCGGGATGTCCTTGCCCATGACCGCCGGTGGCATCGCTTTGGTGATCCGGTCGCCGGTGGAGTAGGGCATGCCCAGCGCGCGAGCGGAATCTTTGATCGCGGCCTTCGCCTTGATCGAGCCATAGGTGACGATCTGAGCTACCCGCTCGGACCCGTACTTCTGGGTGGCATAACGGATCATGTCGCCGCGGCGGCGCTCGTCGAAGTCCATATCGATATCTGGCATCGAGATGCGCTCGGGATTGAGGAACCGCTCGAACAGCAATCCGTGCCTGATCGGATCGAGTTCGGTGATGCCGAGTGCCCAGGCCACGATCGACCCGGCTGCGGAGCCACGCCCGGGACCGACTCGGATGCCTTGCTCCTTGGCGTAGCGCACCAGGTCGGCAGTGACGAGAAAATAGCCGGGAAAACCCATCTGGCAGATGACGCCGACCTCGTACGTCGCCTGCTTTCGATGGGCGTCGGGGACTGCACCATTGAAACGCTTGGTCAGGCCGATTTCTACTTCTTTGACCAGCCAGCTCTCCTCGGACTCCCCTTCCGGGATCGGAAAAACAGGCATGAGACTGGCGCCTTCGTTGAACTCAACATTGCATCGCTCCGCGATCAGCAGGGTGTTGTCGCACGCCTCGGGGAGTTCGTGCCACAGGTCGCGCATCTCAACAGAAGGCTTGAGGTAGAACTGGTCGCCGGTGAACCGGAACCGCTTGGGGTCATCCATGGTGGTTCGCGTGCCGATACACAACAGGACATCGTGGGCAGCGGCGTCACTTTGCCGGACGTAGTGCAGGTCGTTGGTTGCCAGCAGCGGCATGTCGAGAGTCCGGGCGATTTTCAGCAGGTTCTCGCGATACGAGCGCTCAATCGGAATCCCGTGATCCATCAGTTCGCAGAAGTAGTTCTCCTTGCCGAGGATTTCCTGGAAGTCAGCGGCAGCGGCCAGGGCGCGGTCGTAGTTGCCGGCCTGGAGCCAGCGGTTGACCTCGCCCGAGGGGCAACCCGTCGTCGCGATGATTCCCTTGCCGTACTGCTGGAGCAGGTCGCGGTCGAATCGAGGGTGCCGGTAGTAGCCCTCCAGACTCGCCAGGCTCGAGAGTCGGAACAGGTTGTGCATGCCCTCGGTCGTCTCGGCCAACACCGTCATGTGGGTGTAGGCCTGCCGACCGCGGGCACTGGATTCACCACTCTCGTTGGTGCCTTCGTCGAAGCCGCCGCCAAAGTCGAACGGCGATAACTCGAACCGGCCTTGGGGGGCGTAGTACCCCTCCATCCCGATGATTGCCTTGACACCGGATTCCTTGCCGCGCTTCCAGAACTCGTACGCGCCGAAGAGGTTTCCATGGTCGGTGATGGCGACGGCGGGCATCTCCAGGCGGGCCGCCTCAGCAAAGAGGTCACCGACGCGCGCCGCACCATCGAGCATCGAGTACTCGGTATGTACGTGCAGGTGAACGAATTGGTCCTTACTTGCCACCGGCCGAGCCTAACCCGACGGACTGACGCTCGCGGGGTGCCTCGCGCAACTCCGCCATGATCACCGAAATGAAAGCCGCAACTCGCCGAGAGAGCCGCAACTTCGACCGGACGGGCGCGATTAACGCCCGTTCATTTGGCGCGTACGATAGCTGGATGAACCGCACAATCTTTGAAACCGAGCACGAGGAATTCCGTTCCGCCGTCACCACTTTCGTCCAGCGCTCGGTTCTGCCGAACCTCGAGAAGATGATCGAGGCACGCTTGATCGATCGTGACATCTGGCGCGAAGCCGGTCGACAGGGCTTCCTGGGCCTTGAGGTGCCAGCGGAGTACGGCGGCAGCCAAGCCGACGACTACCGGTTCAACACGATCCTGGCCGAGGAACTGTCCAAGGCAAGCCTTGGTCTCAACTCGTCATTCCAGATTCACGAGGACATCGTCGCTCCCTACCTGGTCGACCTGGGCACCGAGGAACTCAAGGCACGCCTGCTGCCGGGCTTCTGCTCCGGCGACCTGGTCGCTGGTATCGGAATGACCGAGGCAGGTGGCGGAACGGACCTGGCAGCACTCAAGACCACCGCAGTGCCCGACGGTGATGACTGGATCGTCAATGGGTCCAAGACCTTCATTACCAACGGCTACACCGCGGACATCCTGGTGGTGGCGGCACGGACGAGCCCCGAGAAGGGCGCCAGAGGGATCTCATTGTTCGTCCTCGAGGAGGGCATGCCGGGCTTCGAGCGCGGGCGCAAACTGGACAAGACCGGCCAGCATGAGGCCGACACCGCCGAACTGTTCTTCAACAACGTTCGCGTTCCCGGGCAGAACCTGCTCGGGGAGGTGGACTCCGGGTTCATCTACATGATGGAGCGGCTACCCCAGGAGCGAATCGGCTGCGCGATCAGCAACCTGGCGCATGCCAAACAGGCATTCCTGGAGACCGTGGATTACGCCAAGGAGCGGCAGGCATTTGGCAAGCCAATCGGCAGCTTCCAGCACTTGAAGTTCGTCCTCGCCGAGCAGGCGACCAAGCTCGACGTGACGCAGGCGTTCATGGATCAGTGCGTGACCGACAAGATGAACGGCACCTTCACGGCGACCGATGCGGCGAAGGCCAAGTGGTGGACCTCGCAGATTCAGAACGAAGTCATTGACGCGTGCGTGCAGATCTTTGGTGGCTACGGCTACATGAATGAATACCGCATTGCTCGGGCCTGGCAGGATGCTCGCGTGACCAAGATCTGGGCTGGATCGAACGAGATCATGAAGGAACTCATCGGTCGCGACCTCGGCCTATGAACTGCTGCTAGCCGCGGAACTCGGTAACCGCGGTCCACGCAGACGACGCGATGGACTGGGCGGAGTCGTAGATCCCTGCGATCGCCGTGCCAATTCGGTTGGCGTCGAAGTCCGTGTCTGGAGCGACCGTGCCGTAGATCGTCATAGTTGACACCCGAACCTGGTCGGGATCTAGCTCCTGGTGCAGTGCGAGCGCCAAGTTGCGCAGCGCCGCCTTCTGCAGACCGAGTCCAGTGGACGCGGGCGACGGGTGGTCAGCCGTGCCGCCGCCGGTCAACATCAGCAGACCGCGACCGGGAGCCTCGATCAGCAGCGGGACCAACGATTGCGCCATAGCCATGGCAGCGACCACTCCGGCGGACATCCCGGCGGCAACCTCGATCAATGAGCTCTCATAGCCCCCGGGAACCCACAGCACGACGTTGAAGTGTGCGACGTCGACTCGGCCGAGGTCGGCATCGTCGAGCGCCAGTTTCAGTGCCACCGGCTCCTCGGCGTCCGCCACCACCAGTTGCGGCGGTGGCGCGTTGGGGAACTCATCGGTGATTGCACCCGCCAGGTTCGCCAGATTTGCCAGCGTCCTGCCCACGAGCACTGTCCGCCACCCCCTGCCGGCGAATGCCTTGGCTGTCTGCAGCCCGATCCCGGGACCGGCGCCGACCACGACGTAGGTGGGCGCAACGGCGTCTGTGGTACTGGCAGTTGTGCTCTCTTCGGTCATCTTGCCTACTCCTCGATCAGGTCGAAACCATTCGCCGGGCAATGGATCCACACTGCTCGGCGACGGCCTCTGCGGTCAAGGTCCCCTCCGGTCGAAACCAAGCGCTGACCGTGTCGCACAGGGCGACGAGTGCCGACACCAGCACCGGCAGGTCTACACCCGGATCGTCGCCGGCCGTCGGTTCGGCGAGGATGACAAGGTCACGGATGATGTTCCGGTAGCCAGTCAGCGCTCCGGCAATCCGTTGGTAGTCCGCTGGCGGCAGGACCCGCCGCATGAAGTCGGCATCAAGGAGTTTGTCGTGTGCGCGGGCGAAGGCAACATCGGTGGTCTTGTACATCACGTGACGTCGCAGTAGCTCGTAGAGCCGCTGGTCGGCCGGCACCTCTTCCAAGCCGGGCAGGACAGTTCGGAGGAAGTCGGCTACCGAATAGTCAATAGCCGTGACCAGGACGTCGAGCTTGGAATCGAAGTGGTTGTAGATCGCTGGCGCTTTGACACCGACCTCGCCGGCCAGTTCCCGCATTGATGAGGCTTCGTACCCGTGATCGGCGAACAGCCGCACGGCGGCATCCAACAATCTGGTCTTGGTGGCGAATTCGTCGGCTGGCTCAGCAATGGGGTGGAGACCATCGAGTTCGAAGCCGGTCAGATAGCCCGGCGCTGCTGACCGAACCGCAATCTGGTGCGGCGGCGAGTCAGGCATGGGAATGAGTTTACTGGCGATCCCTCAGTCCGCGAGCACGGCGAGTGCGTGCGCCAGGTCATCAGGGTAGGCAGACTGGAAGACTATGGGCTCCCCCGTGAGGGGATGGTCGAACGACAGCCGCACCGCATGCAGCCACTGCCGCTTGAGTCCCAGCTTTTTTGCCAGGTTGGGGTCCGCGCCATAGGTGATGTCACCGCAGCAGGGATGGTTCAGCGCAGCCATGTGGACTCGAATCTGATGAGTCCGGCCTGTCTCCAGGCCAATTTTCAACAGCGATGCGTAGCTGAACGCCTCAAGGGTCTCGTAATGGGTGATCGAGTCCTTCCCGCCAGTCACAACTGCGAACTTGTAATCGTGGTGGGGATGCCGCGCGATGGGGGCGTCGATCGTTCCCCGAGAAGGGTCTGGGTGTCCTTGCACGAGCGCGTGGTAAGTCTTGTCGACCTCGCGGTCGCGGAAGGCCTGTTTGAGTCGGGCATAGGCCCGCTCTGATTTGGCCACAACCATCAGTCCACTTGTCCCGACGTCGAGCCGATGAACGATTCCCTCACGTTCGGCGGGTCCTACGTCGGCAAGGGCAACGCCCATCGCTCGCAAGCCCGCGGTAACGGTCGGTCCGGTCCATCCCGGACTTGCGTGCGCTGCCACGCCGACGGGCTTGTCGACAACTACGAGGTCGGCGTCTTCAAACACGATCGCCAGCCCGACGACCGGTCCGACAAAGGTTTCCGATCCCTGTTCGGCAACCTGCTCGCGAGCGGCAACCTCAAGCACACTGCCCGCCGCGAGGCGATCGGATCTCGTTGGTCGTTTGCCGTCGACCATCACAAGGCCATCGAGGATCATGCCAGCGAGTTGGGTGCGAGATAAGCCGGTGAGTCGGGCGAGTGCAACATCGACCCGTTCGCCCGCGAGGGAGTCCGGTACCTCGTGGCGTTGCTCGTCAGGCATCGGGCGCCAGACTCGCTGCACCGGCTGGGCGACCGCGCAACGGGATTCCCTTGATGGTCAAGATCACCATGAGGGCCGCGGAACAGGTGATCGCCATGTCCGCCACGTTGAAGACGGGCCAGTGGGTAATTTCGATGAAGTCCACTACGTGCCCACGCAGAACCGAGGGTTCACGGAAGATTCGATCAATCACGTTCCCCAGGGCGCCGCCTAGCAGACCTCCGAGAGCAACCGCCCAGGTCGCCGATCCGAGGGTGCGAGCAGTCCGAACGATTACCACAGCCACGCCGATCGCGATGAGGCTGAAGATGATCGTGAAGCCACTGCCGAGTGAGAACGCTGCGCCCGGGTTGCGGATGAAATTCAATTGCAGAAGCGAGCCGATGATGGGCACGGGTGGCTGCCCTTCCAGCGCGGCCACAGCCCACAACTTGGTTAGTTGATCAACTACGAGTACCGCGACCGCAATGGTCAGAGTCAGCCAAAGGAATGTGCGTGACGGCGGCGCGCCGTGTTCTATCGCTTCCGCCGACCCGTCGTCGGTGGTTTCAGTGGCCACCGCCTCAGGGTACTTGCCAGCGCACGGGCGGCCTTGGCGCCGCACTAGCTCGCCCCTGCGGTCCGGGCTGCCACGCTGGTGTCAACAGCGCATCGGCGGGCAGTTACGCGCGTTCCTCGGCCTGTTTGCAACTCATGCACAGAGTCGCCCGTGGGAAGGCCTGCAGGCGAGCCTTACCGATCGGTCCACCGCAAGACTCACAGATGCCGTAAGTACCAGAATCCAGGCGCTCAAGTGCCCGCTCGGTCTGCGAGAGCAGATCCCGGGCGTTGTCCGCCAGTGACATCTCCTGCTCGCGCTCAAAGGTCTTGGAACCGGCATCGGCAATGTCGTCGCCGGCGCCGTCACCGGAGTCGCGAACCAAGTCTGCGATTCCCTCCTCAGTGACCTGCAACTCCTCTTTGAGTCGCGCCTGGTCGGCCTCGAGCTCATCACGTACCCCAGCAAGCTCTGCCTTGGTCCATGGCGACTCATCAGCTCTGACACCACGTTTGCTCGGCATGAAATCCCCTTCGTTGGCGTTGCTGAACAGTCTAGAGAGCCGCACCCCCGTCCGGCGGACGATATTGGTTCGACAGGCTGTGAGCAACCCGACAGTCCAGCGGGAGCCTCATTGCCAGCGGACTGTCGGGGGGCGGTGCCTTCTTGCCGTAACCTTGCGGTCGTGTATCGCGCCGTGCCACCGAGGATCGACCTGCCCGCCATGGAGCGCGAGGTCTTGCGTTTCTGGAATGACAAAGACGTCTTCCATCGCAGCCTCGCTCAAACTGCGGAAGGCCCGTCTTGGGTGTTCTACGAGGGCCCCCCGACAGCCAACGGCACCCCTGGAACCCACCACGTGGAGGCGCGCGTCTTCAAGGACGTCTTCCCACGCTTCAAGACCATGCAGGGCTTCAACGTTCCCCGGAAAGCCGGCTGGGATTGTCACGGTCTGCCGGTTGAGCTTGCGGTTGAGAAGGAGCTTGGTTTCGGCGGCAAAGGCGACATTGAGGCATACGGGATCGCCGAATTCAATCAGAAGTGCCGGGAATCGGTTGTCCGGCACGTCGATCAGTTCGAACAGCTCACCGAGCGTATGGGCTACTGGGTCGACACGGATGCTGCCTACTGGACCATGGATACCTCCTACATCCAGAGTGTCTGGTGGTCACTGAAGCGAATCTTCGACGCTGGGTTGCTCAGCGAAGACCATCGCGTCGCGCCGTATTGCCCTCGGTGCGGAACGGGCCTGTCCGATCATGAGCTGGCGCAGGGTTACGAGGACATCGTTGACCCGTCGGTGTACGTCCGCTTCCCGCTGACCGGCGGCAACGTGGCCGATCGGTATGGCGACGTGAACTTGCTGGTCTGGACGACCACCCCGTGGACGCTGGTGTCGAACACGGCGGTCGCGGTCAAGCCGACCGCCGAGTACCTCCTCGCGGCGCTGGCCGACGGGGAGAAAGTCGTCGTCGCCTCCGAGTTGGCGCAAGCCGTTCTGGGTGAGGGATACGAGGTGCTGGAGCGATTCCTCGGCACTGCGCTTGAGCGGGCTAGCTACGCCAGACCGTTCGAACTGATCGACGTCCCAGACGCGCACTTCGTTGTCCGCGGCGACTATGTCACCACCCAGGACGGCACCGGTCTGGTGCACCTGGCACCCGCGTTCGGCGCCGACGACCTGGCGATCTGCCGCGACTACGGATTGCCCGTAATCAACCCGATCCGAGCCGATGGAACGTTCGAAGAATCAGTACCCCTGGTCGGTGGTGAGTTCTTCAAATCGGCCGACCCTGCCCTCGTCGCCGACCTGGAAGCCCGTGGGCTCATGTTTGCTCGGCGCGACTATGAGCACGCCTATCCGCACTGCTGGCGCTGCCATACTCCGCTGCTCTACTACGCACAACCGTCCTGGTACATCCGCACCACCGCGATCAAACAGAAGCTACTCGACGCCAATGCGGGAACCAACTGGTTCCCGGAGAACATCAAGCTGGGACGCTTCGGCGACTGGCTTGAGAACAACGTCGACTGGGCGTTGTCTCGCAACCGCTATTGGGGTACTCCCCTGCCGATCTGGCGTTGTGCCAACGGCCACACCGTGTGCGTCGAGTCACTCGCCGAACTGGGTGCACTGGCGGGCCGGGACCTCGACGGGTTCGATCCGCACCGGCCATTCGTCGACGACATCACGATCGCCTGCCAAGACTGCGAACTGACGTCGTATCGGGTGCCAGAAGTCATCGACGGGTGGTACGACTCAGGCGCGATGCCGTTTGCCCAGTGGGGATACCCGCACACCAACCAGGACATCTTCGATCAGCGCTATCCAGCCGACTTCATCTGCGAGGCGATCGATCAGACGCGTGGCTGGTTCTACACGTTAATGGCGGTTGGGGTGCTGACGTTCAATGAGTCGGCCTACAAGGACGTCCTGTGCCTGGGCCACATCCTGGACGCCGATGGTCGCAAGATGAGCAAGCACTTGGGCAACGTTGTCGAGCCGATCGGGTTGATGGATCGCCACGGCGCCGATGGACTGCGCTGGTTCATGTTGGCCTCCGGATCACCGTGGCAAGGCAGACGCGTCAGCGATGAGTCGATCACCGAGACGGTTCGCAAAGTCCTACTCACGTTCTGGAGCACCGCGAGCTTCCTGTCCCTCTACGGCCGGATTGCCGAGTTCGACCCTGGCGCCTCCGACATCCCGCCAGCAGCTACCCGCTGCTCGATGGATCGTTGGGCGGTATCGGAGGCCAACCGGTTGGTTGTCGGAGTCGAGGATGCGCTCAACCGTTACGACACCCAGGTCGCTGGACGGCTGATCTCAACGTTCATCGACGACTTGTCGAACTGGTACGTGCGGCGGTCGCGTCGCCGATTCTGGGATGGCGACATCGCCGCATTGGCGACCTTGCACGAGTGTCTGCGCACCGTCACACTGCTGATGGCGCCATTCACCCCGTTCATTGCCGAACGCGTGTGGGGTGACCTTTTCGTTTCCACCGAGTCCAACAATCCCGAGTCCGTGCACTTGGCGGGCTGGCCAGAGAGTTCGCATTCCCTCGTTGACAGTGAGCTGGCCGACCAGATGGCGCTGTTGCGTCGCCTGGTCGAGTTGGGCCGGGCTGCCCGGGCGAACTCAAAGATGAAAACGCGCCAGCCGCTGTCCCGGGCACTGGTGTCGGCAACCGGTTGGGCACAGCTGCCAGCCGATCTGGTGACGGAACTCATCAGCGAGATCAACGTCATGGCAATCGAGGACCTCGCCGCCACCAACCAGGATCTGGTTGAGATATCCGCAAAAGCGAACTTCCGGGAACTGGGCAAGCGGTACGGGAAGCAAACACCCGCGATCGCGACGCTCATCGGGGCGAATGATCCGCGCGCCTTGGTCGACCAACTCGAGGCCACGGGGGCTGCGGAACTGGCCCTGGACGGTCAGACGGTGACGGTGACGTCCGCCGACGTGGTGGTGACACAGCGGCCCCGACAGGGCTGGGCCGTCGCAACGGACAGTGGCGAGACAGTTGCCCTTGATCTGACATTGACCGCCGAACTGCGCAGCCTCGGCCTAGCCCGCGACGTTGTTCGGGAGGTGCAGGAGGCGCGAAAGAACCAAGGCTTCGAGGTAACCGATCGCATCGCGTTGCGGTGGGAAGCATCCGACGATGCCACGGCCAGTGCCTTGCGGGAGTACAGCGAAACCATCGCGGGCGAGGTTTTGGCGACCGAGTTCGTCGAAGGATCGCTCACCGGTCTTGAAGCCACGCAGGTCGCGGACCTCGAACTGACCTTCTCAATCACCCGCGCCTGAAGAATTCAGCGACCTCGGGCACGAACTGTCAACGGCCAGACGGTGGTCCCAGCGCGAACTGACTAGATCGACAGCGCCAGTTGGATCGCAATTTGCAACGCGATGATCAACACGATGAAGGATAGGTCCAGCGTGATGCTGCCGATCTTCAAGGGTGGGATCAATCGCCGCAAGAGCTTCAAGGGCGGGTCGGTCAGGGTGAAGACGAACTCAGCCACCACGAGCATGAATCCGCTCGGCTGCCACGTCCGCGAGAGCATCTGGATCAGGTCAATGACGAACCGAGCAAGGAGAACGACGAAGTACAGCCACAGGACTGTCGCAATGATCTCGCCGACGCTGGACACGACGTCTCCCTGCCCATCCCTCGATTGTCAGTAACCCGAAATCCGAACGGTTGCTTGCCAGTACGCAACGGTGAACCGTTCACCGTTCGAACTGGCTACCGGCGGACTGTCAGGCCGTCCTGCTCAAGGTGTGCGCGAGCTTGATCGGCACCTACCTGCACGTTCGCCGGGGACAACATGAAGACCTTATTCGTGACCCGCTCGATGGAGCCACGCAACCCGAATACCAGCCCGGCGGCGAAGTCCACAATGCGCTTCGCGTCGGTGTCGTCGAGTTCGGTGAGGTTCATGATGACCGGCGTACCAGCGCGGAACTCCTCGCCGATACGACGCGCATCGTTGTAGCTGCGCGGATGCAGTGTGGTGATCTTGAGACCCTCGGCACCCAACTTCGCTGGAACTGGGCGCGTCGGCTTGGCGCGGGTGCCTGCGGGATGGGATCCAACGGGCTCCTGGGCAACCGTCTCGGTCCGCCAGTCACGCGTGGGGCGGTCGGCCGCGACCCGTCGGCGACTGAGGTCATCCTCATCGCGTTCGGTGACCCGGACGGTGTCGTTCGTCCGGACCTGATCACGATCGGCACGCGGCGCGCCCCGCTCGTCATCACGGTCACGACTGTTCCCCGCACCGCTGTCGTACGTGTACTCGTCGTCGTACTCGTCCTCGACCAAACCGAGGTATACCGCCATTTTGCGCATTGCGCCGGCCATGCTCTCACTCCCTGCTTTTGCATCGGACCGACCGCGTGGGGAACCGCTGCCGATTGCCGACGTTACCTGACAGTTGGACGGTGCCCGAGCACCGCCGCACCCATCCTGACGTGTGTCGCACCTGCTTTTATCGCAGCTACAAAATCTCCACTCATGCCAGCGGAGATGATCGTGGCGGATGGGTGTCCATCCGCGATTCTGTCGGACACTTCCCGCAGGCGTTCGAACGCCGGTCGGGGGTCCTCACCCAGTGGGGCCACTGCCATCAAGCCACCGAGCCGCAACCCGTCGGCCTGGGCAATCGCATCCCCGATCCCGCGCACCTCGGCGGGCTGGACACCGCCGCGATGGCCGGGTGATCCAACCGCCGCTGCCATCGGATCCAGGTTCACCTGAACGAGGCATTCCAGGTCGGGAACCGAGCCGGCCCCGTCAGCCTCGCGTCGCGCGATCACGGCCCTCGACAGCGCGTTGACCAGCTTGACGCGGTCAACCGAATGGATTCGATCAGCGTAGGAAACAACCGATGGGCACTTGTTGGTCTGCAACTGGCCGATGAAGTTCCATCTCAGCGCTAGGTCCGCGCACTCGCCATGCTTTTCGCGCGCCTCCTGGTCTCGGTTTTCGCCCACCTCAGTGACCCCGAGATCGGCCAACAGATGCAGGTCGCTGGCTGGCTTGGTCTTGGTGACGACGATGAGAGTGACGTCCGCACGATCGCGACCTGAGTCGACAACCGCCTGCGCAATCTCTTGGCGGACTGCCAGCAGGCGTGCCTCGATTTCCGCACGACGATTGGTCATGGTCGCTCTCGCAACACGACTGCGGCAGCCTGGCGACCGGTGACGCCATCACGCCGGAACGAGAACAGGTCGTCGGACTCGGCAGTGCAGCCACCAATGGTTGAGAAGGCGATGGTGGCGGCCTCGAGTTGGGCACACACCCCTGCCCGCACGTCGAGCGCAGGCTCGCCTGAGGCGGTGATCGCGCGAGCTGCTGGTACCACCGAGATCACCTCCTGCCGCCGTTGTTCCGGTACCTGGTAACAGGCTCCGCAAATCGTTGGCCCCACCAGCGCCCACGTCGCGGCCGGATCCGCGCCTTGGGAGCGCATCCGACTGACTGCGGCGTCGACGACGCCAGCGACCAGGCCCTGCCAGCCGCAATGAACCACGGCGACCACACCATTGGCAGTGTCGGCCAAAACGATTGGGGCACAGTCAGCTGCCAGTGCCACCATGGCAACGTCCGCCCGACTGGTCACCAACGCATCGCAACCGACTGACGCGGTCCAGGGCACGTTCGTTATTACCTCAACGTTCGCGCCGTGCTCGGCGGCTAGGAAGGCCGTTGATACTGCTGGCTCTCCCAGCGAATCGGCGAGCAGAGTGCGATTCCGCTCGACCGCCAGGCGATCATCGCCAACGTGGTCAGCGAGGTTCAGGCTGTCGAACGGAGGCCGGCTGGCCCCGCCGACCCGGCTGGTGAACGACCATTGCGCCCACCGGCCGGCCGACGTCCGACTGTCGATGTCGTGCGGAAGTATCCCGGTCCACATCGCCCGGGTTCGCCCTACTTCAGGAAGTCGGGCACGTCGAGGTCAGCTGCGGCCTCTGCCGGGTCATCGAACGCGATGGTGCGCGATGTCGGTGAAAGCGGGCGACCGACCTCAGCCTTGCGTTCAACCGCCGCCAGATCGACCGTCTCCGGCGTCTGAGCAGGCTGCGTGGGCCGCGGCTTGTCGGTGGTGGACATTGGATTGCCAACCAACGCGCGGCCACCGGCAGTTGCCTTGCGCGGTAGTGGCTGACCACCGTCGAACCCGGCAGCGATAACCGTCACCCGAACCTCGTCTCCGAGGGTGTCGTCAATGACGGCACCGAAGATGATATTCGCCTCGGGGTGCGCTGCCTCGGCGACCATCCGCGCGGCCTCATTGATCTCGAACAGACCAAGATCGGAACCGCCGGCGACCGACAGCAGGACGCCGTGGGCCCCTTCGATGCTTGCCTCCAACAATGGGCTGGAGATTGCCATCTCAGCAGCACCGAGCGCACGTTCTTCGCCACGGGCCGAGCCGATTCCCATCAACGCCGAACCGGCTCCCGCCATGACGCTCTTGACGTCGGCGAAGTCGAGGTTGATCAGACCCGGAGTCGTAATGAGGTCCGTGATTCCGGAAACGCCCTGCAGGAGCACCTGATCGGCTTGCCGGAAGGCATCGATCACGCTGATGGAACGATCCGCCAGCGAGAGCAGTCGATCATTGGGGATCACGATGAGGGTGTCGACCTCGCTGCGAAGACCGTCGATTCCGCTCTCGGCCTGAGTCGCGCGGCGGCGACCTTCAAACCCAAACGGGCGGGTAACGACACCGATAGTCAATGCACCGAGGGTGCGAGCGATCTTGGCGACCACCGGAGCGCCACCGGTGCCGGTTCCGCCTCCTTCACCGGCAGTGACGAAGACCATGTCGGCTCCGCGAAGAACTTCCTCGATCTCGTCCTGGTGATCCTCTGCGGCCTTGCGACCGACCTCTGGATCAGCTCCAGCACCAAGTCCGCGGGTGAGGTCACGGCCAATGTCGAGCTTGACGTCGGCGTCGCTCATCAGCAGTGCTTGCGCATCGGTGTTGATCGCAATGAACTCAACACCCTTGAGGCCAACATCGATCATGCGGTTGACGGCGTTCACGCCGCCGCCGCCGATGCCGACGACCTTGATAACGGCTAGGTAGTTTTGCGGGGCTGCCACGGCGTGGTCCTCTCGTTACTTGCGCGGTTTTGGCTCGCAGACGTTGCGGTGCCTACGGGTCAATCTGGACATGCGGAACTCGACCCGGGTGGGCCGAAACTCTAGGGAAGTTGGCCGCTGATCCGCTCAACCCTCAACGTTTAGTTGATGGTCATCAGTCGCGTCTCTGCGGTTGCTCGAACATTAGGCTGACGCGATAGGCCCTGCAAGGAACTCCGCAGATAAACGCCGCGATTCGTCGGCGATTCCCAGCGATTGCCAGCGTTGACAGCGGTAAATGCGGACAACTCTGAGGCTCTGGTTCAGCTTGACCCACAATCCGGCCGCTGAACAGTGAGCTACCTGGCCGCCGACGTCGGTGATGGGGTACGGCCGGAAGTCCCGGTCGGCGTTGCTTGCTGGGCACGAGGCGCGGGAATCAGCACGCCCGCTGAACCCTGCGGAATGGGCGTTGCCCCAGGTGTTTGGGCCGCATCGGGGGTGCCCGGGCCGGCTTCTGCGGTTGGTGAGGCGGAGTCCGTTGGGGTCGGACTGGGTGGCGGTGCGGGCACTGGCGAGGCCGCGGCGGACGTCGGTGACTGCGGCGAACGCACGTCGAACCACTTGTACTTCTTCTTCGCGATCAGCGCTCGCAAGACTTGCGCCTTGAGCTCGGCGTCCGCGGGACTGCCCCAGAACACGGTCGCTCCTGACCGCATTTCCAAAACGACGCTCTGCACGGAGTCAGCATGAATGGTGGCAACTGCACTGAGGATGTCCGGCGGCAGGCTGGCAGCCACGGCAACCACGGCTGCCCGGATGGGTCCCTCTGGCGCGTCAAGGATCGGCAGGCCGCGCGGGCGCTTCTTGGCCTGTTCAAATGCGTAACCGTTGGCGTCGAGCACGGCATAGCCCGCGTCGAGTTTGATGACTCCGACGCGGGCTCGCTCGACCACGTCGATGACGACTGTGTTCGGCCAACGGCGGCTGACGTTGACCGAATCAACGGCAGCGATTCCCCGCACCCGCGATTCGATTGCACCTGTGTCGATGCCAGCCAGTGGCTCACCTGATCGCAACTCGGCGCGCTGACCGATCTCGCTGGGTTGAATGACCCGCAGGCCCTCGACCACGATGTTCCTGACTCCGAAGACCGAAGAAAAGAACATCAGCCAGACCGCGACACCCACCAGCAGGGCGAGAATCACCCCACCGATGGTGTAGGTCCGACGGGAGAAACGGCGAAAGAACGAAATGCGGCTTCGGCGCGGTGGTGGTCCTTCCAGGCCATCGAGGCGCGGAGGCTCAAGCATGGTACTCATGATGGGAGTCCCGCCTGGGCAGCCTGCACCGAATCCCGTTCCCGGCGCTCCAATAGCGAGAGAACCTCCGGTCCCATCATCGAGATATCACCGGCCCCGAGCGTCATCACGATGTCGCCGGAATGCGCTCGAGCGGCGAGCTCCATCGGGACCTTGGACCACGACGGTTCGAAGACGACACTCTCGGCGGGCAAGGCCACGTTTTCTGCCATCATCTGGCCACTCGCTCCTGGGATCGGCTCCTCGCCAGGTGCGAATACCTCCAACACCACAACCTCGTCTGCCAGCCCGAGCGCTTCGCCAAACTCTCGGCTGAACAGCGCTGTCCGGTAGTAGTGGTGCGCTTGGAACGCCACCACAAGCCGGCCGTCTCCGACGACGTCCCGCGCGGCTTTCAAAGTGGCCGCGATCTCGGTTGGGTGGTGAGCGTAGTCGTCGTAAACGCGGACTCCGTCGGCCTGACCGCGGAATTCGAACCTGCGCCGGGTCCCGCTGAAGGCTTCCAGCCCCTCCCGTAGTGAAGCCGCGGGGAAGCCGAGTCCGAGGCCGCAGATCAGCGCCGCAGTGGCGTTGAGAACGTTGTGGCGACCGGGCACAGACAGGGTAATTGGCCCAGTCCGCACTCCCCTGACCACAACGTCGAACTTCCATCCCGCGCCCTGGTTTTCCAGAATCTCAACCCGATACTCGGCATCGGATCGTTCGCCGTAGGTGCGGACATGGGCTCCGGCCGCGATCGTGCGGTCGGCGAGGCTGGAGCCACCGGGATCGTCGATGCAGATGGCCGTGAAGCCACCGCGGTTGGAGATGTCAACGACGAACTGGTCAAACGCTTGCTCGACGGCCCCGAACGTTCCCCAGTAGTCAAGGTGATCGGGCTCGACGTTGGTGACGGTTCCGGCCAGCGCGCCCAATTGGAGGAACGACCCATCGCTCTCGTCAGCCTCAGCGATGAACAGTTCACCGGTGCCTGAGTGAGCGTTCGATCCAGACTCGTTGAGCTCGGAACCGATGACGAAAGACGGGTCGGCACCACAGTGCTGCAGCGCCACCGTCAACATCGAGGTGGTCGTTGTCTTCCCGTGGGTGCCGGCGACAGCAACCCCGCGACACTGCGCCATGATCATCGCCAGCGCCTGTGCGCGCGTCAGTACGAGCAAACCGCGTCGATGGGCCTCAATAAGCTCCGGGTTGCGCTCCTTGATCGCCGTTGAGATCACGACAGTCTCGGCATCCCCGAGGTTCGCCGCGTCGTGGCCGATGTGCACGTCCGCCCCGAGCGCGCGCAGGGCAGCGACTCGGCGAGAATCCTTGACGTCGCTGCCAGACACGGCAACGCTGCGGGCGAGCAGGATCCGGGCAATTCCCGACATCCCCGCGCCGCCTATGCCCACGACGTGGACTTTGCCCAGCGAATTCATCTCTGGTATCGAATCGACCACGGAATCTCCACTCATCGGATGGCCAACTCCACCATGTCGGCCAATCGCGCGCCAGCATCCCGAACGCCATGTGCGGCCGCCGCTGCGGACATCCTCTCGCGAACCTTCGGGTCGGCTAACAAGGCCGTGGCTTGAGCGGCGATCCGGTCGGCGGTCAAGTCCGCATCGGCGAGGAACTCTCCACCGCCGGCTGCCACCGTGGGCGCGGCATTTAGCCGCTGCTCACCGTTGCCAATGGGTAGCGGAACATAGATCGCTGGGAGTCCAACCGCAGCGAGTTCGGCACAAGTCATCGCACCGGCTCGGCACAGGGCAAGATCGGCGGCGGCATAGGCGAGGTCCATCCGGTCGATGTAGGTCACGGCTCGGTAATGGGGCAGACACTGCGCTGGGACATCGGCGACCTGGTCGGAGTTGTTGGTACCGATGGCGTGCAGCACCTGAACGCCCTCGGCAACGAGCTGTGGAAGGGCAGCGACGACCGCTTCGTTGATTCGACGCGCGCCCAGCGAACCACCGAAAACGAATAAACATGGCCGATCCGGATCGAGGTCGAAGGCGATCCGGCCCTCCTGTCGTTGCGCGCCGCGATCGAGGGCAACGATGGCTGGGCGCAACGGAATGCCGAGCGTGATCGCATGAGGAAGCGCGCCCGGGGTGGCCTCTGCCAGGAATGGGGTAAAACGCGCTCCGACCCGGTTGGCCAAGCCAGCTTTGGCATTTGCCTCATGGATGACGATCGGACGCCGCCGGCGCGCCGCGAGGTAGGCAGGCATCGCGACATAACCACCGAAGCCAACCACCACCTCTGACTGGCGTCTAGCCATGATTGCCCGCACCTCCCGAACGGAGGTGCGGAGCCGGTTGGGGAGTCTGATGAGGTCGCCATTGGCGCGCCGCGGCATCGGTACCGCAGTGATGAGCTCAAGGTCGTAGCCTCGCTCGGGCACCAGCCGCATCTCAAGTCCGCGCTCGGTTCCCAGCATCACGACCTCGGTGGCGGGATCCCGTGCGGTCAAGACGTCGGCAAGGTTGAGTGCCGGCTCTACGTGTCCGGCTGTTCCTCCCCCTGCGAGCAGTACCCTCACCGCTGCCGATCCTCGGACTGGCGGCGGGGTTTGCCAGAACTCCGCGACGACGTTGCCCGACTTGAGCTGGCCCGTGATTTCGCGGCCTTCTTCTCAGACCGTCGCCCACGCGACTGCGTGTCCGGCTCATCAGTTGAGTGCCGATCGGCGCTGGTCTTGGCCTTGCTTTTCCGACCCATGCTGGTCCGACCGGAGGTGGTCCGAGCTGTCCGGCTCCGAGACTCCCGGGTCGACCCGGCATCGGTGCCTTCAGCCACCGACGGCGTCTTCCGACGGCGTCTGCGTTTCGACGGGTCGCCGGTTCGCCTGCGTCGACCTTTCTTGGCACCGCCACGCTGCGCGAGGAATGCCTGCGCTTTCGGTTGAGCGCGCGCAAACGCAAGTAACATCCCCACGGCCATCAGTGTGAATGTCAGCGAGGAGCCTCCGTACGAGACCAGCGGCAGCGGCAATCCGGTGATCGGCAATGCGCCCAGCACCGCACCAATGTTGATCAGTGCCTGCATGACGACCCAGATGCCCACGCCCGTGGTCGCCAACCGCACGAATTCGTCACCAGTTCGCATCGCAATCTGGGCGATGACGATCGCCACCACGGCAAAGAGTGTGAGCACACTGATCGTGCCAACGAGTCCGAGTTCCTCGCCGATCACCGCGAGGATGAAGTCGGTTTGCGCCTCCGGGAGGAAACCCCACTTTTCCCGGCTGGCACCGAGGCCGACGCCCCACCACCCCCCGGTAGCCAGGGCGTATTGCCCGTGGATGACCTGCCAACCCGCGCCCGTTGGATCGCTTGCTGGGTCGAGCCAGGTGGCGAACCGTTGCAACCGGTACGGCGTGGTGACCGACATCAACCCGATGAGCGCGAGTACCGCGCCCCCCATCCACCCGAAGAGCTTCATCGGTGCGCCAGCGATGAGCAGGATCGCAGCGACGATCGGCATGATGACCAGAGTCGTACCTAGGTCACCTTCCATCAGAATGAGGAAGACCACGGCGCCGGCGACGGGGGCCAGCGGCATGAGCAGTGACTTCCAGCCCTCAACCTTGTCCCGTCTTCGGCACAAAAGGTCGGCAACCCAGAGGATCAGCGCGAACTTGGCGAACTCACTCGGCTGGAGTCGGAAGGGTCCGCCAAGAGAGATCCAGTTCCGCTGGCCGTTGACGCTGACGCCAATGCCCGGGACCAACACCAGCAGGAGGGTGATCACGGACGCGATCAGAGCCGGCGTCGCCATTCGCCGGAAGAAGTTGATCGGCATTCGCGAGAGCACGAACATCGCGATGATCCCCAGTACGGCGAACATCGCCTGGCGAATGAACAGCGTGTAGCTCGAGCCAGTGCTGCGAAACGAGAAAACGGTCGAGGCCGACAGCACCATGATCAGGCCGACAACGATGAGGAGCATGACCGCGCCGAGCAGGAAGCCGTAGTCGGCCAGCGGATGCTTCATCGCCTTGCCAAGCGAGAAGAGCTTTCGACGCTCCGCCGGGGCCCGATCAGCGCGGCTGCCGGACGATTGGTCGGAATCAGTGACCGATATCTGGCGTGGCTCGGAGACAGCCGCTTCAGTGGCTCGGTTGCGCCGTCGGTAGGGATCGCTGAAACTCACCGGCGGCTCCCTCCCACGCGACTAACCCTCAGACGTACCCGACGCCCGCTCAATCAGTACTTTGACCTCGTCAGTGAAGGCATCGCCACGAGCTGTGTAGTCGCGGTACATGTCCCACGACGCGCAGCCAGGAGCGAGCAACACCGTGTCGCCTGGTTGCGCCATCTGCTGCGCTAGCCAAACGACCTCGGCCATCGCCCTAGTCTCCGTCGACGCCACCTCTTCCACGGGCACCTGCGGCGCGTGTCGGGCTAGTGCTTCGCGGATTACTCCCCGGTCCTGCCCGAGTAAGACGACCCCACGCATACGTCCGGCAGTCTCTTGGACCAATTCGTCGAAGCGCTGACCCTTTGCCAGGCCCCCAGCGATCCACACCACCGACTCATAGGCGCTCAGACTGGTCTGGGCCGCGTGGCAGTTCGTCGCCTTCGAATCGTCCACATATCGGACATCATTGACCATTCCGACCTCGGCTATGCGATGTTCGGCCGGAGTGAAGTTCCGCAGCCCCTCCCGAACCGCACCGGCCGGTACGCCGTACGCACGAGCCAGCCCGGCGGCGGCCAACGCGTTGGCGACGTTGTGAGGTGCGGCGGGTCGCACATCCGCGACACTGGCCAGTTCCTGGGCGTGTGTTTGGCGGTTGTCCACGAACGCGCGATCAACGAGGAAGTCGTCCACCACGCCGAGCATCGAGACGCTCGGGATGCCCAGGGTGAATCCAACGGCTCGGCAGCCCTCGACCACCTCTGCGTCGCGAACCATCTGCTCGGTCATGGCATCCTCGGCGTTGTAGATGCAGGCGCGTTGGGTTCGCCAATAGACCTGGGACTTGGCGGCGACGTATGCCTCGAAGGAACCAAAGTGATCCACGTGATCCTCCGCCACGTTCAGGCACGCCGATGCCAACGGGCTGACGGAGTGAACGAACGGTAATTGCGGCGCACCCACCTCGATCGCCAACACGTCGAAGTCGATCCCGGAGGTGACAGTCTCCACCAGACTTACGCCGATGTTGCCAACCGCAGCCGTGATCTTTCCGGCCGCCTTGAGCATGGATTCCAGCATCAGCGTGGCCGTGGTCTTGCCGTTGGTCCCGGAGATGAACAACCAGGCTGCTGGGTTGTCGCCTCGAAGCTGCCAGGCGAGTTCGAGTTCGCCCCAGACGGGCGTTCCATGCGCTTGAGCTTCTCGGATCACACCAGCACCCGGGCGGACTCCTGGTGAGACGACCAGCAGGTCGCAATCGCGGTCGACCCTGGGTTCCTGTCCGAGCCGTGTCACTGCGCCCAAAATTCCCAGCACGGACGCTCTTTCCTGCTGGGCGGCGCCGTCGGCGGCATCCACGATCGTGACCGTCGCCCCGCGTTGCATCAGCGCGTCAGCGCAGGCAAAACCGGCGATCCCCAAGCCGACGACAGTCACCCTGCGATCGACCCACGAGGCCATCCCCGACATCAGGCCCGTACCCATTCACCGTAGAAGAGGCCTAACCCCACCCCAATGAGCAAGCCTTGGATGATCCAGAACCGCACCACGATGGTGACCTCTCCCCAGCCCTTCATCTCGAAGTGGTGGTGTAGCGGAGCCATCCGGAACATCCGCTTGCCCGTGAGTTTGAAGGAGCCAACTTGGCCGATAACTGAAAGTGCCACCAACACGAATATCCCGCCCAGGAAAGGCAACAGCATCTCGGTTTGGGTGAGCACCGCGAGAGCCGCGATCGCTCCACCGAGAGCCAGCGAGCCGGTGTCTCCCATGAAGATCTGAGCTGGCGACGTGTTCCACCAGAGGAAGCCAAAACACGCTCCCGCGAGGGCAGACGCGAGGATGGCCAAATCCAACGGGTCACGAACCTCGTAGCAGCGGCTGAACACCTCAAGAGAACAACTCTGGCCGTACTGCCACACCGCCAACAGGGTGTACGCGACAAAAGTCATCACCGAGGCCCCTGTCGCCAGCCCGTCCAATCCGTCGGTCAGGTTGACCGCATTCGTGGTCGCGGTGACCAGGAACCAGATCCACAGCATGAACACCGCCGTTGGCAGCACCAACGGAGTGTCACGCACGATCGAGATTGCCCGGGATGCTGGCGTGATGCCGTCGGAATCGGGGAACTGAATGGCGAACCACGCGAAGCTGACCGCAATGACTGCCTGGCCGATCAACTTGGTTCGCGCCCGGATGCCGGTACTGCGATGTCGGAAGATCTTCATGTAATCGTCGATCAGCCCTACAGTGCCGAGGCCGACCATCAGGTACAGCGCCAACAAACCAGAAGCCGTCGGCGCGCGTTGGGCCACGATGTGTGAGGCCGCGTATCCCAGCAAGACGGCGACGATGATCGCGGCACCACCCATGGATGGTGTACCCAGCTTCCCCGAATGCTCGGGGTACGGCTCCTCCACCGTGGAGACCCGGATGGCTTGTTCCAGACCGCGTCGCCGCAGGAGTTTGATGAGGAATGGGGTGAAGAACAACGTCGTCAGCAGCGCGATGCCCGCCGAGACCAGCACGAAGATCACGCTGTGCTGCCTCCGTGGTCCTCGATGATTGAGCCCACCAATCGCTCCAAGCCAACAGCTCGAGACGCCTTCAGCAACACGATGTCACCTGGTTCAACGCCTTCCTTCAGTAGAGCTGCGGCTGCCTTGAGGTCAGGGACAGCTTCGGCCTCACCGTTGAAGTAGCCCTCACTGGCTGCCCCGAGCACGATACGTCGCGCACCCGGCCCGACTCCAATGACCCGATCAATACCGAGCCGCAAAGCAAGTCGACCCGTCGCGTCGTGGGCGGTCAACGAGTCATCGCCAAGCTCAAGCATCTCGCCCAGGACCGCCCACGTCTTTCGGTTAGTACCCATCGAAGCCAGCGCCTGCAATGCGACTGCCATCGACTCTGGGTTGGCGTTGTACGCATCGTTGACAACCGTGACGCCATCGGCGGTCTGCGTCACTTCCATCCGCCACCTGCTTGCTGCGCGGGCCTTCGCCAACGAGTCGACGATCTCCCGCGCCGGGATACCCACCGATGCTGCAGCGGCCGCAGCGGCGGCGGCATTGAGGGCCTGGTGGGCGCCGTGGGTTTGCAGCGGGACTGTGAAGAGTTCGTCCAGGATTCGCAGCACCACGGTCGGTCGTGCGAGTTCGTCGAGTTCAACCGACACGATCTGCACGTGGCAGTCGGCCCCTGAGCCGAACCACCAGACGCGTCCCCGAGTCAGTTGCACCATGGTCGACACTCGTGGGTCATCGGCGTTGAGCACGGCGGTGCCACTGGGCTTCAGCGCCGCGACCAATTCCGACTTCGCCTCGGCGATCTTGTCCGCTCCACCGAATTCGCCGACGTGGGCCGACCCAACGTTGAGCACCATGCCGACATCGGGGGCAGCAATCTCGCACAGAGTCTGAATGTGACCGATCGATCGCGCACCCATCTCCAACACCAGCCACTGCGTATCGGCGTCGACACTGAGCACGGTCATGGGCAGACCCAACTCATTGTTGAACGATCCGGCAGGTGCGACGGTGGGACCAGCCGCGCCAAACACTGCGGCGAGCATGTCCTTCGTGCTGGTCTTCCCACTTGAGCCGGTCAAGGCAACGACCCGCGTGTTCGGCAATCGGGCCAGCACCGCGTGGGCCAACAGTCCCAACGCCGAGACCGAGTCGGCGACCTCAATGGTTCGGCCCTCGGTTGGTCTACTGACAATCGCCGCCACCGCGCCGGCGGCCAACGCGTCGGCGACAAAGTCGTGTCCGTCGTAGGAGTCGCCAGCGATGGCGACAAACAGGTCACCATTGCTCACCTTGCGGGAGTCGTGCAAGACGTCACCGGTGACCATCGTGTTAGCAGCTTCGGGTAGCCATGGCGCCGTCCCTGCTACCGCAGCGACTACCTCAGCGAGCGAGATCGGGATCATCGCTGATCCGGGGTCAGAGCTGCGCGCAACACAGCGCGGTCATCGAGGGGGTGCACCACTCCGGCGATCTCTTGGCCAACTTCGTGACCTTTACCCAATGCCATCACGACGTCGCCCGGTTTGGCGAGCGCCACTATCTCCTGCAACGCTTCCTCCCGACCGGCTCGTTCCACCACCGTGCCAACCGGACCGTCCGTGACCGACCAGGCTCCGGCAAGAATCTCCCGACGAATATCGGCCGGGTCCTCTGATCGAGGATTGTCGTCCGTAATGATGACCACGTCAGCGAGGCGCACCGCTGTGGCACCCATTTTGGGTCGTTTGGCACGGTCTCGATCCCCGCCGCAGCCGAGCACGACGAGCAGTCTGCCATCCGTTCGGGATGCAGTTTCCCTTCCAACCAGCAGTGCTCGCTCGACGGCATCCGGGGTGTGCGCGTAGTCGACCAGTACGGCGAACGGCCGGTCTGAACTCACCGACTCCATTCGCCCAGGCGCCCCCGGGTACTCCCTCACTGATCGAACGACCGCAGCCAGCGGACAACCGACCAGGACTGCCGCGGCGGTCGCAGCCACCGCATTGCGCACGTTGAAGACACCTGGCACCGACGTGCCAGCCACCACGTGGCCCGTCCCGTGCGACAACTCATAGGACCAGCCGACACCTCTGCCGGTCAGTTTGGCTGCCTGCCAATCGGCGCCAGCTGCGCTTGCGGCCAGTGTCGGCTCCCACACGGAGTAGGTGTCGGTGGCAATGGCGGCCCTGGCCGCGAGTTCACGACCCCACTCGTCATCGACACAGATCAACGCTCGCCGAGCGTAGCTGGGGGTGAACAGCGCCGCCTTGGCTTCAAAATAGTGCTGCTGGTCGCCATGGAAATCGAGGTGGTCGTGGCCCAAGTTCGTGAAGATCGCCAGGTCGAAGTCGATGGCGTTCACTCGGCCCAGTGCAAGGGCGTGACTCGACACCTCCATCGCCACATGGGTGACGCCGCGCTCGTGCATCACGGCAAGCAGGGCTTGCAGATCGGGTGCCTCCGGGGTGGTTCGCACGGATGGCAGTTCCTCACCGTTCAAGCTGGTAACGATCGTTCCGATGAGCCCGGTGGGGTGCCCGCAGCCCCTCAGCGCAGCCTCGAGGAACATCGTGGTGGTGGTCTTGCCGTCAGTTCCCGTCACGCCGATCAGGGTCATGCGCTGGCTCGGATTGCCGTAGACCCACGCGGAGACTGCGCCAAGCAACGCTCGCGGATCCTCGGCAACCAGCACTGGAACGGCGAGCTCGCTGGCAACGCGCTCTCCTTGCCGATCGGTCAGGATTGCGACTGCGCCAGCCGCAACGGCATCGGAGGAAAATTCCGCGCCGTGGTGGTGCTCACCGGCCAGCGCCGCGTATATGTCGCCGGGGACGATCTGACGGGAATCCAACGAAATCCCCGTCACGGTCACCTCGGCGAACTCCTTGGCAACGGGCAGGATGTCCTGCAGTTGCCCAAGAGGTCGAGCAACCGGAGTGGGGCGAACCATGGTCCGGCCTAGTTGTCCCAGTTCCACGGGCCACCCTTGGTGGAACCCGGGGCATGCAGCGGTAGCTCAGGTGCCTTGGTGCCCGATGGTGGGACCTTCATCATCTGCAGTGCAGCGCTCATGACCTCTTTGAAGACGGGGCCACCGGTGACGCCGCCGAAGTGCTCGGCCTTCGGGTTCTGCGAAATCACCGCGACCACCAGCTTCGGATCGTCGGCAGGTGCGAGGCCGATGAACGACGCGACGTAGCCGTCGTAGCGGCCCTTCTTATCGTCGTAGCGGAACGCGGTTCCGGTCTTGCCAGCCACTCGGTAGCCGTCGATAGCGGCCATCGGGGCGGTGCCGTGCTTGCCGACCACTTCCTCCATCATCGTGATGAGCGTCTTGGCCGTCTCATCGGAGACGACTCGTACGGAGTTGGGAGCGGGCGCCTGCTCCGTCGTGCCGTCGGGCAGCGTCTTGGAGTCGATGACCTGGGGCGTCACGCGCACGCCGCCGTTTGCCACGGTCGCGAAGACGCTTGCTGCCTGGATGGCGTTGACCGACAAACCCTGACCAAACGCAATCGTTGGGAACGACGTTGGTGACCACTTCTCTGGCGGTGGCACGTAGCCGGTGGTCTCCCCCGGCAGACCCAATCCACTCGGTTGCCCGACACCGAAGCGCTGCAAATACTCGTACAGCTTCGGTCCGCCGATCTTCTCGGCGGCTTGGATAGTGCCGATGTTGCTGGACTGTGCCAAAACGCCGGCGAGAGTCATCTTGTACACCGGGTGGCTGACGTCATCGTGGAAGTAAGTGCCGCCGCGGAGTAGCTGATTCGGAACCCGGATGACGGTTGACGGATCCGCTTTGCCCTCGTTGAGGACGGCGGCCATGGTCATGACCTTGCTGGTGGAGCCGGGCTCGAATGCTTGGTCGATCGCATGGTTGCGAAGGTCGGATTCTTTGATGTTCGCGTCGTTCGGGTTGCCAGTCGGGGCCTGCGCCAGGGCGACGATGCGGCCGGTCGCTGGTTCCATCGCGACGACGACTGCGCTGTCGGCCTTGATTTCCTTGACCCGCTTGGTGATTGCCTGTTGCGCGATCCATTGCAAGTCCCGATTGATACTCAGGTGCAGGCTGGTGCCAGGCGTTTCCTGCGTCTCGCTACCGCTGCCGGTCGGGATCTCCCCTCCGGTAGCGGACCGTTCGAACGTCTTCTTGCCATCCACGCCCGCGAGCTGCTGGTTGTAGGCACTCTCAAGTCCGGCGGCACCGACACCTTCGAAGTTCGTGTAACCCAGCAGGTTGCCCGCCAGTGATTGAGACGGATAGACCCGTTTTGAGGCTGGTTCACTGAAGATGCCGGGGAGCTCCATCGCGTTGATCTGGTTCCAGCCGTCAAGCGTGACCCTGCGAGCGATGTAGGCGAAATGAACCTCTCGGCCGGCGGCATTCGTCCGGGGCGTGAGGGCCTGGAGGATCTTCGCCTCCGATACGGCCACGATCGGGGACAACTTGGCCGCGTAGTCGGTCGGGTTCTTCACCTCGTAGGGGTCGACCGTGACGTCGCGAGCCGGGATGGACTGGGCAAGCGCAACGCCATTGGAGTCGTAAATGGTTCCCCGTTCGGCCGGTACCGTCACGGTGACAGTCCGGGAACCCCGCGCTTCTGCGGCCATCGCATCTGCGTGGATCGCCTGGAGATCGATCAGCCGGGCCCCGAACAACGTGAAGACAAACAACGCGGCGAGCAACAGCGCGCGCAACCGCCCCTTGCCATCACTGAGCCGGAACGGCGCCTTGGCCGAGGCGTACAGGCGCCCAATCAATCCAGTGGCACCGCTGTCCGGCCGCTTGCCTGCCGATCGCCGCCCACGATCTCGCGATGACTCGCCGGACTGCCGCGGTGGCCGCGGTGGAGACGAAATGCTCACCGTGCTCCGCTCGGAATCAGCCCCACGGACTGCTCACCGCCGGGCGCGGTGGTTGGCGCGGGCAACATCGGCCGACCGGTGGTGGGGTCAATGATTTCGCCACTGTCAGTCCACTGAGTTGAGACCCCCACCGGCGTCTCTCCGCCGATGCCACCGGAGAAGCCGGTCTGACCGTCAACTGGAGTCTCGCCGCCAGCGGCCGTGGCTCCGCCTGCTGCCGAGTCGGCTGGTTTGGGCTTGGCCTTCTTGGCCTTCGGCGCCGGGGGCGCCAACGCGGGGTTGGACTGACCAAGGATCTTGCCATCGGACAGGCGCAGGAACAGCGGGCTGCCGGCAGGGACCATCCCCAGATCGCGGGCGCGTTGCTCAAGCCCCACGGGCGATTCCGCGGCGGCCAACTGCTCACTGAGGGTCTGTTCCCGAATCGTGAGGTCCTTCGAGGCTTGCCGAACGTTCAGCAATCGGAAACTGTCCTCGGCAAGCGAGGTATTGAGGAAGAGCAGCACAATCAGCGTCATTGTCAGCGATCCCAGGACAAATAGCACGAACGCGCCACTGCCCATTCGCAGACGTCGACCGGCGAGAACGAGCCGGATTTTGTTGCCCGCGAGGACATCGCCGGACCACGAGGGCGCCGCAACCCCTGCCGACACGGACGCCGACGCCGCGGAAGCACTCAGAACCGGGCCACCAACGTTCGGCGCACCCGACCGTGACGTTGCTCCGCCGGGCCTCACTACGCGCGCCCCCGGCCGAGGGCGACGGGGCGCACGGCGAAGACCCTCGTGGGGCACCGCGGTCATGCTGCCTCCCTCACACGCTCAGCGGCTCGTAGCCTGGCGGACGCTGCGCGGGGATTCTCCGCGACTTCTGCCTCAGACGGTACCTCCGCACCCCGGGTTAGCAGGCGCAACGAAGGCCGCGCGTCGGCCGGAATCACAGGCAGTCTGTCGGGGGCCGTCACCTTCGCCTGGCGCGCAAACCGTTGCTTGACGATCCTGTCCTCCAACGAGTGATACGCCAATGCGGCGATCCGGCCACCCACGATGAGCGCGGCAATCGCAGCGTCAAGGGCTGCTGGCAAACCCTGCAACTCCCGGTTGATTTCGATACGCAGGGCCTGGAATGTCCGCTTTGCCGGATTGCCGCCGGTCCGCTTGAGTGCCGCAGGTATGGCACCGCGAACTACGTCTGCGAGCTCGGTTGTGGTTGTCAGCGGAGACTGAGCTCGCCGGGCGCAGATGGCCGCAGCGATTCGCTTTGCGCTCTTCTCCTCGCCGTAGTGGCGAAGCACGCGCACCAGCTCGGCCTCGGGGTACTCGTTGACGATGATCGCCGCCGTCAGCTCGTCGGCCGGATTCATGCGCATGTCAAGCGGCGCCTGGCGGGCGTAGGAGAATCCACGTTCCGGCCGATCGAGTTGCATGCTGGAAACGCCAAGGTCGAACAGGATCCCGTTGATGCCCCCCGGGCAGTTGTCGTCCAGGACGGTCGCAAGCTCCTCGTGAACACCCTGAACGAGGGTCACGCGGGTTCCAAACCGGGCCAGGCGCTCCGCTGACGCAGCGAGTGCGCTGGGGTCGCGATCGACGCCCAGCAGACGAATATTGGGGTACCGGTCGAGGTACGCCTCGGCATGGCCGCCGAGCCCCAGCGTCGCGTCGACCATCTGGGCACCCTCAGCTGCCAGGGCAGGCGCCATCAGTTCGATGCACCGGTCGAGCATTACGGGTACGTGCATGGCGGCCTCCCTTCGGCGAAGTGACTGGCCGGTTCAGGTTTGGGTGAAGTGCGCGAGCTTGAGTTCGCGGATGTGGTCTGGGCTATTGGAATCCGAGCACCATCGACCGAATCATTCAGCCAGGTCCCCGCCCGCACTGCGGTCCCGGCGTCGGGGAAGATCGCCGGGCAACTCGCTTCGGGGCCGGGGAAGGTGACCCGAAACGATAACGTCATTGGGCGGGCAGGGGCCTGGGTGAACGGGTCAGAAGAGTCCGGGGACCACCTCCTCGGACAAGTCGGCAAACTCAGGTTCTTGCGCAGCGAGGTAGCTATCCCATGCCTGGGGATTCCAGATTTCGATCGTTGCGTGATTTCCGACGACAATGCATTCGCGATCCAGGCCGGCATAGTCGCGCAGTTGCGATGGGATGCTGATCCGCCCTTGCTTGTCTGGAACTTCGTCGGACGCCGCCGAGAACAACACTCGCGAATAGGCCCGCGCACGCGCATCGGTGCGCGATGCCTCGCGAATCCTGGCGGCGTACTCGCCGAATTCCTCGGCGGGCCACACGACCACAGACCGATCCTGGCCCTTGGAAAGGACTACCCCGTCGGCCAATCCGTCACGGAACTTGGCAGGCAGAACAAGGCGGCCCTTGTCATCCAGGCGCGGGGAATGGGTACCAAGGAACATCGTCCCCACCTCCCCTTGGGTCGCTGTTCGAGCAGTTCGCCCCCCACCGTACTCCCTTTTCCTCCACCATCAACCCCTAGGGGCCACTTCCGGCCACGATCACCCAGAGTCATGCTCAATCAGGTCCAACGCAGCAGCCCGGAGGATCGAACGAATCGACTCTCCGGGCTGCGACGTGCGAAACGGACTGTGGGTCAGCCCTCGTCAGGAAGTTCCAGCGGACCGTTCTTGGCGGCGGGGAAATAATCCTGCCCAATGCCAGATTCGCGTTTGGGCACCATCACTGAGCGCTTGTAGGACACGACCTCATCGCCGTGCTGATTGAGTGCGCGGGTCTTCATAGTGATGATGCCCATGGTGGGTCGCTTGGCCGACTCGCGTTTGTCCAGGCAAATCGACTCTGCGTAGAGAGTGTCGCCGACATACACAGGGTGGGTCAGCTTGATGTCGGTCCACCCAAGATTGGCAACCGCGTTCTGGCTCATGTCAATCACCGACAGCCCGAGCACCAAGGCCACCGTGAATCCAGAGTTGACGATGATCCGTCCACCCGTGATCGGGTTGGATTCGGCAAGGTGCGCGTTGAAGTGATTCTGGTTGGTGTTGCACGTCAACAACGTGAACCATGTCGAGTCGGCCTCGGAAATGGTGCGCCCGAACGGGTGCTGGTACACGTCGCCAACTTCGAAGTCGTCGAGGAAGCGGCCGAGTTGGGCAGGATGAACAGTCACGTGCAGGCACCTTTCGAGTGGATTCTTGACGAACATCAAACAGAAGCAAGCAAATCCTCGCCCACCAGGCGCCCCGCGAGTTCCTCGGGGTCTTTGCAGGTGGGAACGATCACTCGGAGCGAACAGGACTGGTCAACCAGTCGGCGGGGGCGCTGCCGTACCGGCCAGGTCCGGCGATCTCCAGTGACTGAAGCCAGCCCAACGAGAGCTCATAGGCAGCGGCAGCGAGTTCCTGGCTCCGTTTAAAGTTGTCCGGACGGGTCGCGATGGGCCACGGTCCGGGCAAATAGAGCACGGTCTTGCTGGCAACCTTCTCCAGATCCCGCTTAACCTGCTGGGCAGCCATGATCGCGGCCATTCGCATGATGTTGCTGAAGAAAGTGTCGTCACGCTGGGCGGCGACCAGTGTGAATCCACAGTCGAGGACGACAAAGGTCTCGGCACCCTGCTCCGCGGCAACACTGATGGGGACGTTGGCAACGACTCCCCCATCAACCAGGATCCGCCCGTCACGTTCCACATGGGGAAAGACGGCGGGGATCGCCGCACTTGCCATGACGGCCGACAGGAGGTCACCTTGCCTTAGCGGCACGACCTCACCGGTATCGAAGTCAGTGGTGACAGCAGTGTGTGGAATCTTCAGATCGGCGAAGTCCCTCGACACCATCGCCGATTCGATGAACAGCCGCAACGACTCGCTGTCAACAGCCGCCGGTTCACCTTGAACCATTCGGAACGCTGTCGACGAGATCTTCCCGAACACCATCTCCCGCGTGACACTCGACCACAACGCTGCGAGTCGGTCGGCGGCTAAGTCCGGATCTTCGGCGACCACAGCGCCATTGAGCGCGCCGACGGAAGTTCCCACGACAAAATCTGGACGGATGTCGGTTCGCGCTAACGCGCGCAACTGGCCGACCTGAACGGCTCCATAGGATGCGCCACCAGCTAGGACGTATGCAATGGGACCGGGGAGTTGATCAGCGAGCTGAATCGCGGGCAGCTTAGAGCCCTTCACCTTCGCGTCGCTTGCGCCAGCGTTCCTCGACCTTTGACATGAACCCCGAGGATCCGGCTGCAGATTTTGACTTACCGCGAGATGGCTTGGATCCCGCCGAACCCGACGCTTCCTGAGTTTGCTTCTTGGGCTCGCGCAGAGCCGATCCAATTACCAGCACACCACCGAGCATGACGAGGAACCCGACAACACCCAAGACCGCCAACGAGGTGATGACTCCGCCGAGGAGTCCGCTCAAACCGACGATCAGGGTGAGCGAGCCGAGGGCAATGCGTCGGCCGTTGACCGAGCGTCCTGAGCCAGTACGTAGTGCCGAGGCCAAGCGGGGGTCTTCAGCATGCAGCGCACGCTCCATCTGCTCGAGCAGCCGTTGTTCATGCTCTGACAGAGGCACTGGAACCCCCTTCGGTGTGAATACCCGACATGGGTGGCGTCGGCGACACACAACTGTGTCTAGACACAGGATATGCATGTTCGCGCAATGTGCAACCGGAAGGTCAGCCGATTTACCGATCTGGGTCATGACTTTTCAACATTCGGGCCGAGCGCACGACATCCTTGCCGAACTTGGCACTCACCATCTCAGCTAGCTGCTCGGTCTTCGCCTGCTCCTCCTGCCGGTCATCGAGGGTCAGTTGGCGGCCCGCTTGGTCGCCGTCTTGGAGTCGCTCCACTCTGACTCCCACCAACCGCACCGGTCGGCCGTCTTCGCGCAGCGAGGCCCACATGGGTCGAACCGCATCGAAAATTTCCGCAGCGACATCCGTCGTGGCGGCAAGGGTGTGGGATCTGCTAACCGTGCTGAAATCGTCGTATCGCACCTTCACCGCGACAACGCCGGCAACCACATCCGCGGCACGCAGTCGACGGGCGAGTTCATGGGATTGGTTCCGCAGGGCCCGCTCTATGACGGTGTCATCTGCGACGTCGCTGTCGAAGGTGTGTTCGGAGCTAATCGACTTGTCAACTCGGGTCTGGTTGACCGGCCGAACCTCGTGCCCGTTGGCCAACTGCAGCAACCGTGCGCTCGCGGCCTTCCCGATGCTGTGACCCAGGCGCGTCTGCGGAATCGCGGCGAGGTCACCGACCGTGACAACCCCAAGGGAACGCAGCTGCTTCTCCGTCTTCTCCCCTACCCCCCAGAGTTGACCAATGTGGAGGCTGTGCAGGAATCGGACCGTAGCCTCGACGGGAATGACCAGCAGGCCATTGGGCTTCGAAATTGTCGACGCTGCCTTCGCTGCCATCGTCACTGAACTGATCCCCACCGAACAGGTCAGCCCAAGTTCCTGCTCCATCCGGCGCCGGATCTCGACGCCGATCTCGGTGGGACTACCGATCGCACCACGCACGCTGCGTACGTCTAGGAATGCCTCGTCGACGGAGATGGCCTCGACCATCGGCGTCATCTGGCGGAGCACGGTCATGACCGCCTCGCTGGCCGCGGTGTACTTCCCACGAGTCGGCTCGACGAAGATCGCCTCCGGACATGCGCGGCGTGCCATCCCGACCGGCATAGCCGAATGAACACCCTGGGCCCGCGCCTCGTACGTCGCCGACAACACCACTGCCCGACCCTCGCCACGACCAACCACCACCGGCAGTCCACGCAATTCCGGGCGGTCTCGAACCTCCACCGATGCGAAGAACGCATCCATGTCGACATGCAGGATGTTGCAGCCGGAGTCGTCGGTTCCCCAGTTCTGCGGTGCAGAACCACGATCGAGTTGTCGACTCGTCATGGGTTCATCATGCCCTTGGGCAGCCTTCGTGGCCGCGGTTGCGTTGACCGCGAGGTGCTGCCCGAGCGACGGGTCGCCGTGTCACTCCGGCCCAGATCCGGGGAGCCGGGGTGGAGTCCAATTGCGCGCAAACTCGTCCTGTGGATTGCGGTTTGGGGACGCCGTAGGCGGCTAGGATCGAACACATGTTCGAATATACGCCTGTTGCGGCTGAGCCGCCTACGACGACACCGGTCGATCCACGGCGTCTTACACCAGCGGGCCGAGTCGCGCTCGCGGTGCGGTACGCAAAGGAACTAGCGACGCTGGAGGCCCGCAACCTCGAACTGCACGCCGCAATCGCAGACAAGGACAACACCCCAATTCGTCTCGCCGGCCGCACCGTCGAGAACCCGGCCTCCGACGAGCTGGCGGCCGAACTCCACATCAGCCCTCGCGCCGCGACCAACAACTTGCAACGAGCGGACACCATCAGTCGATTCCTCCCCCGGACCCTGACGAACCATCTGCGCGGCGAACTCTCCTCTGCCAAAGTCCGCATCCTCGCTGAGGAATTGCCCCCGGATTGGCAGACCGACACTGATGTCTCCTGCGGGTCGCAATCGGCCCGAACGATGCCGCGTTCGGCGTCGCGAACAGATGCAGCCTCCGGGAATGTGAATCTCACACCGACATCACCACCACGATCGGCACGGGAGTCGCGGCGGCTGCTCGAGGAATTGGTGCTGCCGAAGGCTCCGAAACAGACTCCACACGAGTTACGGCGCAGTGTCCGTCGGGCTATCGCGAGGATTGACACCCGACTCTCGAACGAAGCGGCGCGCGTTTCCCGTCGGGAGCGAGGTGTGAACCTCTTCGAATTGCCGCACGGAATCGCCCTCCTGGAAGCCACACTCACCGTCGAGGAAGGCCGCAATGCCTACGATTTGCTCACCAGGAACGCCCGCATCGAGGCGGATTTTCTTCGCACGAACTTCGCTGGGCCGGACGCCACCCCTTCCACTCCGGGGGCCTCGACCGGGTTCGACGGTCCGGGGGCCTCCACCGGGTTCGACGGCTCATCGGCCAACGCTGAGCCCATGCTCGACATCACGCTGGATTCACTTCGCGCGGACATGCTGATGGCGGCTCTCACCAACTCGGGCCCCGCGGACGGTCACGGACACGTCGCCGGAAACAGGCGAGCGAACGACTCCGTCGGACGCAACCGCATTGCCGCAGTCGTCGATCTGCCGACGCTGCTCGGCCTCGCCGACAACCCAGCAGAGATACCTGGATACGGACCGATCCCAGCGCACGTCGCCAGGCAAATCGCCCGGGATGCCCAATGGGAGCGGTGGGTCACCGACCCCACCACCGGCCACCTGCTGGACCTGGGCCGGTCGAGGTACACGCCACCGGCCGGGCTGCGTGAGTACTTGGCAGCGCGCGATGGGGTCTGCCGATTCCCTGGCTGCAGTAGAGACGCTTGGAGCACTGACCAGGATCACGCCATTGCTTGGGAACAGGGTGGCGCAACGTCGGCCCAGAATTTGGGATCGCTGTGCAGGCGACATCATCGACTCAAGACAGTTGGCAACTGGAAGATCCTGCAGTCGCGCGCCGATGGCTCGTGCACCTGGCAGTCGCCCAATGGCTCGATCCACGTCCTGCCGCCCAACCGAGTCCTCACGCCAGCAATCGCTCCGGCGGACGCAGCGGAACGTCCGACGCGGGAGCGAACGGACCGGCGAACGGAGATACGAGCGGCAGACGCAGCCGGTGCCGACCCACCGGACCTTCCGCCCTTCTAACGCGAAGAACATCGTGCGCGTAATGACTCGTTGCTTGCCGTCACGGCTAGGGAGTGGATTCGGGCGTTCCGCGGACAAATATCGGGCGCCCGATTCGGACCGCGTCGAACGCTGCACCCATGAGGGCGATCAGGCTGAAGGCGTAGGCGAAAACCATGACCGCGATGGGAGTGGCTAGCACACCGTAGACAGACGATTCAGCAAAGAGGCCACGCACATAGATCGTCAGCCCGACGCCAGCCAGGACACTGACGACCACCGCCAGAACAGCCCCGGGAAGGCTGGCCCACCATGCTTTCCTGATCACCGCCGAGATGTAGAACAGCGTCGTCAACAGCAGCGTCGCCAGAACGACGATGAGGAGGATTGACAACCACGTCACGACGACGGGGGGCAAGTCCAGCCATCTGCCGACGGTGGTTGGCCCGATGATCAATACGGGGGACATCACCACGCCAATGACGACGGCCACCACGTAGATCACTGCGGACAGGACTCGACGCCGCGCATAGCCGCGCACCCCGAACTCTCCGTTGATGATCGTGACAGCCTCGACGTAGGTCATCACCGCCCGCGAACCTGTCCACACAGCCAGCACCAGTCCGATGATCCCCAGCGAAGTGCCGCCTTGCTCGAACATGTCCCGGATGATCGGGGTCGCGTACTGATCGGCGGCTTCGGGCGTCAGCACACGTTCGACGGTCTCGAGAATGCGCTGCTCAACCACGCTGACCGTGTCGTCGCCGGAGTAGCGGGTATATGCCGTCAATCCGGAGATGAACGCCAGCGCCAGCCAGGGTAGGGAGAACAGCACCCAGAAAGCCGCTTCGGCCGCAAGGCCGGTGACGCGGCGTCCCGAAATCACCGCCCACCACATCAGTGCGAACCTCAGCGCCCGCCGAGGAGCCTTGGCCATAACAGCAGCTGCCTGGCGTTGCATCCAGGTCCTGGTCGGCAGGTCGATCGCAGGTCGCTCCGGGTCCTGACCCGCCGCTGGGGGGTCAGCAGCTGCCTGCACCGTGAGGTGAGCGAGGCTCGGGGTGACCAGCGGAGTGTGAGCGGCAGTGGCGGGGCCATGTGCCTGCAGGACGGGCGTCGTGTCGCTGGTGGGCGTGTCACTGGTGGGCGTGTCACTGGTGGGCGTGTCACTGGCGGGATCGTCACTGGCTGGCTCGTCGGGTTGCGACTCGTCAGCGGCGACCACGAGGCATACCGTAGTGCCATGGAAGCTGAAGACCTATCTGTTGGTCAGACAACCCGACCGAAGTTCCGGGCCGCGTCGGTAGACACCCACTCCGTGCTTAATCAGCCCCCACCGCTTGAGGACTACGACGTCTTCAGCGCGGATACGGCTTTGGTGGAGGCGTTGACTGAGTTCGCGGGCGACCAGAACACCGACGGCCTGTCCAAACTCGGACGCCTTTCCGGATCGGCACAGGTCAAGCAGTGGGCAACCGAGGCAGACACCTTCACGCCCCAACTCAAAGCCTTCGACCGGTACGGCCAACGCATCGACGAGGTCGAGTTCCACCCGGCTTGGCACTCACTCATGACCGAAGCGGTCGGGCACGGCCTGCACGCGGCCGCGTGGACCAGCGATGACCCATACGCACACTCGCAGCGCGCTGCTGGGTTCATGTCCTGGTACCAGGCCGAAGCCGGACACGGCTGCCCCATCTCCATGACGTACGCCGCAGTTCCGGCGCTGAAAACTGATCCCGCGGTGGCGGCCCAATGGGTGCCCGGTCTCAGCTCAGCGACCTACGACTTCGGCCTGCGGTCGCCGCAACAGAAGGCCGGTCTTATCGCCGGGATGTCGATGACCGAGAAGCAGGGCGGCTCGGATGTGCGAGCGAACACCACCATCGCGACGCCGCTGCCAGGAGAGGACGGCGCGTACGCACTCGATGGTCACAAGTGGTTCTGCTCCGCGCCCATGAGCGACATCTTCCTCGTGCTTGCGCAAGCCGAAGGTGGACTGACGTGCTTTGTGGTTCCACGGGTACTAGCGGACGGGACCCGCAACGTTTTCCGTATCCAACGCCTCAAGGAGAAGCTGGGGAACCGTTCGAACGCCTCTGCCGAGATTGAATTCTCCAATACCTGGGCCCAACGCCTCGGGGACGAGGGACGAGGTGTTCGCACCATCGTCGAGATGGTTTCCGCCACCCGCCTTGACTGTGTCCTGGGCTCTACCGCGCTCATGCGCAAGGCGCTGTCCGAGGCGGCGTGGCACGCGGCTCACCGATCGGCATTCGGTGCGACGTTGATCGATCAGCCACTCATGCGCCAGGTGCTTGCTGACCTCGCGATCGAAGTCGAAGCCGCAACCTGGTTGTCGATGCGGCTTGCGGCGGCCACAGATGCCTCGGTCGGTGCCCGGCCCGGCCAGAACGCAGACTCCGAGGCAGCCTTGCGCCGACTGGCATTGCCAATGAGCAAGTACTTCGTCTGCAAGCGGGCGCCATACGTCGTTTTCGAGTCGATGGAATGTCTCGGCGGGGCTGGTTACGTCGAGGAGACAGGTCTACCGCGGCTCTACCGGGAAGCGCCGGTGAACTCGATCTGGGAGGGATCCGGGAACGTGAACGCACTGGATCTGCTGCGCGCACTCTCCCGGTCGCCGGAGTCGCTGGACGCTTGGTTAGCTGAGGTTGGCGCAGCAAGCGGCACCGATCGGAACTTCGACACCGCCGTGACCGACCTGCTGGACACCCTGTCGCGCGGCGCCGCAACGGACGAGGCGAGTGCTCGTCAACTGGCCGAGCGAATGGCTTTGCTGCTGCAGGGCTCGGTGCTCCTGCGGCACGCACCCAATCCCGTTGCCGATGCGTTCTGTGCCACCCGGCTGTCTCCGCAGGGGACGGCCCGCACCTTCGGGGTTCTGCCGGCCGGCGTTGATACCGACCTGCTCATCGATCGGGCCTTCCCGGCTGAGGTTGGCTAACTCAAGTCGGTTGGACGCGTTGGCCCGATCTAGCTGCGCGCCAACGCGTCCAACCGGGAGATCGCCCGCCAGTACTTCTTCCGGTAGCCACCGGCCAACATGTCCGGGGCAAACACCTGGTCGACCGGCAGCCCGCTGGCGATGAGCGCGACATCTTGGTCATACAACCGATCGACGAGCACAACCAGGCGCAAGGCCTGGGCTTGGTCGGTCAGTTGCCGCACGTCGAGCAGCCCGACCGTTGAAACCCCGTCGATGAGGGCGCGGTAGCGGGACGGGTGAACCGATGCCAGGTGATCGATGAGTCCGCTGAAGTCATCGAGTGAACCTCCCGACGCCGACGTCGCCGCAACCACCGCCGCATCGGGTTTCGGCGTCGGCGCCTGCGGCAGGCCGCGGTGCCGATAGTCGTCTCCGTCTATCCGAATCGATTCGAACGTGTCGGCCAGGCCCTGAATCTCGCGCATGAAGTCGTCCGTCGCGAATCGGCCCTCGCCGAGTCGGTCGGGCAGCGTGTTGGACGTGGCGGCCAGCTTCACCCCCCGCTGAGAGAGTCGGGCCAACAGGGAGGACATCAAAACCGTGTCGCCTGGGTCGTCAAGCTCGAACTCATCGATGCAGACCAGCGTGTTCCTCGCAAGTGCTTCGACCGTTTGCTCAAACCCGAGTGCGCCGACCAGATTCGTGAACTCCACAAAGGTGCCGAACGAACGGTTGCCGGGGGTGGCGTGCCACAGCGATGCCAACAGGTGGGTCTTGCCCACGCCGAAGCCGCCGTCGAGATAGACACCGGCCGGTGACGCCTGATTCTTGACCCGACTCGACCGGCGTCGGCGCCGCCTTGGTCGGGCCGGAACCTTCACAGTCTCGGCGAACTCCGCAAGCACGTCCAAGGCCCGCTGCTGGGACGGTGCACCAGGATCTGGCCGGTAGGTGTCGAATCTGACCTGGGCAAATTGGGGTGGGGGAACGAAACCAGCGAGCAACCCATCCGTGGTGACCACGGGGTTGCGCTGCGTCAGTCGGATCGGACTGTCTGCGCTGCGGCCCGACGAGTTCACCTCGCGGTGCTCTGGTGGACCAACTCGACCACCCGCGTGAGGACATCCGGGTCGGTCTCCGGTGGCACGCCGTGGCCGAGGTTGAAGATGTGCCCGGGCAGACCCTCCGCCGCAGCCAGCACATCGGCGACGGCAGCCTCCACAACCGGCCATGGGGCAAACAAGGCGGCTGGGTCGAGGTTCCCCTGCAACGGCATCGACCGCGAGATTCGCTGCGCGGCCTGCGCGAGCGTGATGCGGAAATCGACGCCCATGACGTCAGCCCCGGCCTGGGCCATCAGATCCAGCAATTCGCCGGTACTCACTCCGAAGTGGATTCTGGGAACTTCAGTGTGGGCAACTGAAGCCAGCACCTTGGCCGAATGCGGCATGACCAATTCTTGATACATCGGTGCGCTAAGCGCGCCGGCCCACGAATCAAACAACTGGATCGCAGATGCGCCAGCGTCAATCTGCAGCCGAAGAAAGTCCCCGCAGATGTCGGCAAGGCGATCGAGTAGGGCGTTCCATGTGTCGGGGTCTCGCAACATCATGGCTTTGGTGTGCAGGTGATCGCGACTTGGTCGACCTTCAACCAGATACGAGGCCACCGTGAACGGCGCACCCGCGAAACCGATTAGCGGGGTCTGGCCAAGTTCAGCGGTCAATCCATGAATCGCATCCGTGATTGCGGCGATATCGGCTGGTTCCAGATCCCGCAGGCGGTCGACATCGGCAGCGGTGCGGAACGGTTCGGCGATGACTGGTCCAACGCCTGGTTGGATCTCGACGTCAATTCCCACGGCCTTGACCGGCACGACAATGTCGGAGAACAGGATCGCCGCGTCAACGTTGTGCCGACGAACCGGTTGCATGGTGATCTCGACCACCAACTCAGACGTGAAGCAGGTGTCGAGCATGGTGTGACCGGCGCGCAGTTGCCGATACTCGGGCAGCGAACGTCCTGCCTGGCGCATGAACCACACCGGCGTGTGACTCACGGACTCTCCGCGCGCGGCCCTGATTAATGCCGAATCGCTGGTTCGTCCCGTCAGCAGTGGATGGTCAACGGGCAGGTTCCGGGCCAAGGACGAATGGGACACCGGGCAATCTTCCCAGATCAACCAACACTCATCAGCACCACGCCTACGAGGGCAAGGGCTACTCCGGCGTATTGCACAACCCGCAGCCGTTCGCCGTGGACCCGCCACGCGAGCATGACTGTGAACACCGGGTACAGCGAGCCCAACACGGCGGCGACAACCAGTTCGCCTCCTGCGGCCGACAAGCCGTACGCCATATTTGCGCCGACGTCGAAGGCACCGATCACAAACACGGCCGGCAGATCCGCGCTGGTCATTCCACCCAGACTGCGAGCGAACACAGCCACTAACACCATGATCGCGACAGACCAAACGCGCATCGCCGCCATGGTCATCGTGGGACTGGTGAGCGATCCCTGCGCAATCGCGGCCAAAGAGGTTCCGAACATCAACGCGGAGACAGCAGCAAGAATGATGGGCCGCCAGCGGGCACTGCGCAACTCGTCGGCCTCGCCGGTGGCGCCCCCGCGAGTTTCGGGATCACCGAACAAGGCTCGGTCGCTGTCGGCCAGCACGTGCGGGTCGCTTTCCGGCGCAACGACGAACCCAAGGCCCGCGATGGCAACCACAACACCTGCGGCTTGGACCAGTGAGGGCAAATCCCCCACCAGCAGACCGGCGCCAAGCGGGACGATGATTCCGGTCGCCGCGATCGGCGACACGATTCCCATGGTCCCGGTGGCCAGTGCCGAGTAGAACGTCCACAGACCAAACAAGCCCGAGCTCGCTGCCAGGACGGCCCAGGGCAGGTAGTCCAACGGGGCACCCCAGGCACCGGTGAGGAGCACAACGAACACCATGACCAGCAGACCGGCCGTTTGACTGAAGCCAACGACGGCTAGGGGCGGTCGCCGGCGCGACATGGTTCCACCCAGGAAGTCAGACGTGCCCCACAACACGCTTGAGAGCAACGCGAGCAGTGCAGCCACAACGCTCCCTCTCGATCTAGTCTGTTGGGGTGCCACCCCCGGAATCGATGCCAGCGCCGTTCGCCCGCAGCCTCGAGGACATTCGACACTTGCAATACCGGTCCGAGTTCATCGTTCGCGAGGCTCCAGCACCCGCACGACTCGCCCCTTTTGGTTACGCCCAGACCCTCGACGTGGAACTGCAAGACGTTTCGGTGGGATCCGGACGCCTCGTCATTCTTCACGATCCGATTGGTCAGGCGTCATGGCAGGGCACGACGCGCGTCGTTGCGTATATCGATGCCGACGTAGATCTTGAGGTCGCGGCCGACCCCATGCTCTCGGAAGTGGGATGGGCATGGCTGGCGGAGTCACTTGAGGAGTCCGAAGCATCGGCAGAAGCGCTCGGCGGAACGGTCACGGCAGTGGCGTCAAGGTCATTCGGGGTCATGGACGACCGGCTTCCGGAGGGTCACCTGCAGATCCGCGCGTCGTGGACACCGACGAACGAGGACCTGGCAGCGCACGCCCGGGCATGGGCGCTGCTCGCATCGTCCGCATGCGGACTCGCGCCGACAGCTACCGGCGTCAGTTCACTCATTCGGAGTCGCAACTCGCAGTAGTCGGCACCACTAACGCCACCCTCACTGGTCTGCGAGGGTGAAAAATGGCACGGATCGGCAGAATTGGCCGTTCGTACCATGCCCGGCTAGCCATCCGTCGCTAAAGCCCCGACCCGATCCGGCCGATACCGGTACCCAAGTACTCGAATGGCTCGCGTTGACCGACCGACAACTCCGTCGGACAGCTCTGGCCTGGTCGCTTCGCGCGGGAGGCAGACGTGGTGACATTGGTGGAACGGACTTCTGGTCCAGCGCCGCTGGCTTCAAGCAAGACCCGATTTACCGCACTGGTCGTCTCGTCGGATCCAGGTCGCCGAGGAGCCCTTTGTCACCGGCTCCGCCAATACGGAGCCCGCAGCATCCTGGAAGCAGGTTCCCACGCTGACGCGTTGGTCCAAGGGCGCACGGACGGCCAGCACGATCTCTGCATCGTGGACGGAACTTCGGCCGAAGCTCCGATTCTGCCGCTAGTCGGCGAGTTGCGCAGCATGCGCTGGCGTCGGGTGCTCATCCTTACGCCGCGCAACGATACGTACGCCGTCAAAGCAGCCTTGGCCGCCAGCGTGCGCGGCTATGTGGTCTCAAGCCGCAGCAGTTTGTCCCAGACACCGCGCAACGTCATTCCCATCCAACGAGGTCGCGCTCGCACGGCGCCCGATGAATTGTCCCCGCGTGAGATCGAAGTACTGCAGTCGGTCGCCGAGGGTCATTCCAATAAGGGCATCGGCGACGAGCTCGGCCTGTCGGCCCTCACAGTCAAGAGCCACCTTGCTCGGATCGCCCGCAAGTTGGGAACCGGCGACCGCGCCGAGATGGTCGCGTTGGCGATGCGCTCGGGCCTGGTTCGCTGACAATCGGGCAGTGATCGCTACCGTGTCTGCGTGAGCGACGACGATTCTGCTGAGGTGGATTCTGCTGAGGTGGAAGCGCCGCACACCCGGGCACTGACCGAGCCGACCGAGGGAACTCCCCCGGTCGTGGACACTCCGGACTCACTGCGACGCAGTATCGACGCATTGGCCGCCGGCACCGGGCCAGTCGCCATCGACGCTGAACGGGCTGGCGGCTACCGCTACGGGCACGGTGCCTATTTGGTCCAGCTTCGCCGGGAAGGCTCGGGCACACACCTGATCGACCCGCTGCCATTCGCTGACCTCAGTGACCTGAACAGGGCCTTGGGCGATGCCGAGTGGATTCTGCACGCGGCATCGCAGGACATCCCGTGCCTGGTCGAGATCGGGTTGCGCGCCCCAGCGTTGTTCGACACCGAGGTCGCCGCCCGCCTGCTCGGTCGGCCAAAGGTTGGCCTCGCCGGGCTGGCGGCCAGCGAGTTTGGGCTTAGCTTGGCCAAGGAGCACTCGGCGGCGGACTGGTCGACCAGACCACTGCCGCAGTCCTGGCTGCAATACGCAGCCTTGGACGTGGAGTTGCTCATCGAATTACGGCTCATCCTCAAAGTGGACCTCATTGAGGCTGGCAGGTGGCAATGGGCGCAAGAGGAGTTCGACTACCTGCGAACAGCGCCAGCCAAGGCGCCGCGGACGGACCCATGGCGCCGCGTTGCTGGCATTCACAAAGCCAGATCTGGTCGCCAGTTGGCCATCGTTCGCGAGTTGTGGCAACAACGGGACCAGCTCGCGCAGGACCGCGACATCGCGCCTGGCCGCGTACTGCCGGACAAGGCCATCGCGGCAGCCGCCCTGGCCTGGCCTAAGACTCGTCGTGAGCTGGAAGCGGTCGCTGCGTTCCAGGGCAGAGGAACCAAGCGACGCATCGCCTACTGGTGGCAGGCGGTTGAGCGCGCACTGCAGTTGCCGGAGGATCGATTGCCCGCCACTGTCGGGCGTTCCCCAGACGAGCCCCCTCCCCCGCGTTCGTGGGCTGACCGCACACCCGCCGCAGCGGCCCGGCTGGCTGAGGCCCGCGCGACACTGACCGAGATCGCCGACGACTTGCAGATCGCCAGCGAGAGTCTGTTGACCCCCGATTCGGTGCGGCGGCTGTGTTGGGCCCCACCGCAGGATCTGTCCGCGACCAGCATCGAGCAGTCGCTGGCCCGATTCGGTGCCCGACCCTGGCAGTTATCGTTGACCGTCGAGCCGCTCTACCGGGCGCTCAAAGACGCACCACCGCAGCCGAGGGACGTGAAGGCCACATCATGAGTAGGAGTATGTGCGGGCGCTTTGGCGTCGCGGTGATGACCGCCATCAGCGGGTCGCTACTGCTCGGCTCGTGTTCCGCATCGGCCGACCAGCCGACCAAGAGCCCCACACCGACTGGCAAGGCCGCACGCCAAGTCGTCACGGTCGTGACCGATCCAGACAAGTGCGACAGTGAGCCGGCCATCGTCAACGCGGGCGAGGTTGTGATCAGGGCAACTGCTGTCGGCGAGGAAGCGATTCAGGTGACTCTGTATGGTCCAAAGGATGGCCAGTTCAGCCTGGTCTATGGATCCATCCCTCGACTGCTCCCCGGCACCACCAAATCGATGCGAGTCAAGCTTGAGCAGGGCGCGTACGAGATCGCCTGCGCCGACGACCGCGACGATGAGCGGTCGCGACTGACGGCGATCTGACCACTGTCGATCAAGCTAGCGCGAGCGGCAACCAAGCCCGACGCATGACAGTGTGTTACCGGCCGGTAACATAGCCGCAGAGGGTCTCCGCCCCCACGTTGCCATTCGCGGCAACGCAGCCGTGGCGGGCTCGTCAGAGCCTTGCTACTCGTAGCCTGGAGGCAATATGGCGCACGCCGGCAGAAACGTCGTCTTCGTTGACGGAGTACGGACTCCATTCGGAAAGGCCGGGGCCAAGGGCATCTATGCCGAAACCCGAGCCGATGACCTGATCGTCAAGGCCATTCGGGAACTGGTCCGCCGCAATCCGAACCTGCCACCTGAGCGCATCGAAGAGGTCGCGATCGCAGCAACCACCCAGATCGGCGACCAGGGTCTGACCCTCGGTCGTACCGCCGGCATCCTCGCAGGCCTGCCCGTGACTGTTCCGGGTTTCTCGATCGACCGCATGTGCGCCGGAGCGATGACGGCATCCACCGTGGTCGCCTCGGGCATCGGCGTCGGCGCCTACGACGTCGCAATCGCCGGGGGTGTCGAGCACATGGGCCGTCACCCGATGGGCGAGGGTGTTGACCCCAATCCTCGCTTCGTTTCGGAGAAACTCGTCAATCCCGAAGCGCTGCAGATGGGAATGACAGCCGAGAACCTCCACGACCGTTTCCCCCAACTCACCAAGGAACGCGCCGATGCCTTCGCAATGGCATCACAGGTAAAGACGGCCAAGGCATACGCGGATGGGAAGATCCAGCCGGATCTGGTTCCGGTCGCCATTCGTACCGCCGACGCTGGTTGGGGCTTGGCGACACAGGACGAGGCACCTCGACCCGCTACCACGATGGAATCCCTCGCTGGCCTCAAGACTCCGTTCCGTTCACATGGTCGGGTCACCGCCGGAAACGCCTCGGGACTCAACGACGGTGCGACCGCAGCAATCTTCGCCTCGGAAGAGGCCGCTGACGAGTTGGGCCTGACCAAGAAGCTGCGCATGCTCAGCTACGCATTCGTCGGCGTCGACCCGGCCATCATGGGCATCGGCCCAGTGCCTGCGACCGAGAAGGCGTTGGCGAAAGCCGGCCTGTCGATCGACGACATTGGACTGTTCGAACTCAACGAGGCATTCGCCGTGCAGGTCCTTGCGCTACTGGATCACTACGGGATCGCCGACGATGACGAGCGAGTCAACCCTATGGGTGGAGCAATCGCCGTTGGCCATCCGTTGGCGTCGTCCGGCGTTCGTCTCATGACGTACCTGGCACGTGACTTTGAAGATCACCCCGAGGTCCGCTACGGACTGACGAGCATGTGTGTTGGCCTCGGCCAGGGCGCAACGGTCGTCTGGGAGAACCCGAACTACGACGGATCAAAGGGCTGAGGGACAACACATGTCAGACAACGAGAACACATCCACCGAGGTCGTTACCCAGGCCAAGGTTCGCTACCTGGATCTGCCACTGGGCGCTGGCACGGCTGCGCTCATCACGCTGGACAACGGTTTCGATCACACCAAGCCGAACACCTTCGGCCCCGGTGGCTTGTCGTCTATCGACACAGCCTTGGACGAGGTCAGTGCACGCACTGACCTCGTCGCAGTCTGCCTGACCGGAAAGCCATTCATCTTCGCCGTCGGCGCTGACCTGAGCGCAGTCCCACAGGCCACGAGCCGCGAATTGGCGCTGGAGATCGGCCAACTCGGCCACCGCGTGTTCAACCGGTTCTCCGAGTTGGCGGTGCCGACATTCGCGTTCGTCAACGGTGCCGCCATGGGTGGCGGTCTTGAGATTGCGCTGCATTGCAACTACCGCACTGTGTCCGCAGGTGCCGCTGCGCTCGCTCTACCCGAGTGCTTCCTCGGGCTGGTACCGGGCTGGGGTGGTACCTATTTGCTGCCCAATCTCGTCGGCGCTCCGAATGCGGTCAAGGTCATCATCGAGAACTCGCTCAGCCAGAACCGCATGCTCAAGCCCAAGCAGGCACTTGATCTTGGCATCGCTGACGCGATGTTCGAGCCAGCCGACTATCTGGAGCAGTCCCTGCTGTGGGCCGCCAAGGTTCTCAATGGCGACGTCGCCGTCGAACGACCCGAGGTCGACCGTGGCGAAGGATGGGATGCGGCGGTCAATGCCGGTCGGGAATTCGCCAAAGCCAAGATTGGGCAAGCGGCACCAGCGCCGCACCGCGCGCTGGATCTGATCGAACTGGCCAAGACCGCCCCCAAGGCTGAGTGCTTCGCTGCCGAGGACGATGCACTCGCCGACCTCATCATGAGCGAACAACTGCGTTCAGGGCTCTACGCGTTCGACTTGGTGCAGAAGCGCGCCAAGCGTCCAGTCGGTGTGCCAGACCGGTCGCTGGCCCAGAAGGTCACCAAGGTCGGCGTCGTCGGCGCTGGGCTGATGGCCAGCCAACTCGGCCTGCTGTTCGCGCAGAGACTGCTCGTTCCGGTGGTGCTCACCGACCTCGATCAGGAACGAATCGACAAGGGCGTTGCTTACGCACACAGCGAGATCGACAAGTTGGCCGCAAAGGGTCGCATGAATGGCGATAAGGCGAACCGACTTAAGGCCCTGATCACCGGTTCGGTGAGCAAGGAAGCGTTCGCCGACGCTGACTTCGTCATCGAAGCGGTATTTGAGGATCTGAAGGTCAAGCAGCAGGTGTTTGCCGAGGTTGAGGCGGTCGTTAGCGACACGTGCATCCTGGCAACGAACACCTCGTCGTTATCGGTGACCGAGATGGCGTCACAACTGGCACATCCCGAGCGGGTGGTGGGCTTCCACTTCTTCAATCCTGTCGCTGTCATGCCGCTGCTGGAGATCGTCCGAGCCGAGCAGACCAATGACGAGACGCTGGCAACCGCATTTGCCGTTGGCAAGTCGCTGAAGAAGTCCTGCGTGCTCGTATCCGACGCGCCTGCCTTTGTCGTCAACCGCCTCCTCACCCGCTTCATGGGTGAGGTCACCAAGTCTGTCGATGAGGGAACCTCCTTCGAGGTGGCTGACAACGCCCTTGAGCCACTGGGCCTGCCGATGACCCCCTTCGTGCTGATGGGTCTAGTCGGACCCGCCGTGGCGTACCACGTCTCCGAAACGATGAAGCAGGCCTTCCCGGACCGCTTCTACGTCTCAGAGAATCTGGGCCGGTTGGTGGAGGCAAAGAAGACGGCTATCTGGTCGTGGGACACAGGTACTCAACAGATCGATCCCGAGGTTGCCGAGCTGTTCGTCATGGGTGACTCACCCCTGACGGCAGCGGAGGTCCGCGATCGTGCGCTGGAAGCACTTGCACAGGAGATTCGCCTCATGCTCGACGAGGGCGTTGTCGCCGAACCGCAGGACATCGACCTCTGCATGATCATGGGCGCGGGATGGCCATTCCACCTCGGCGGCATCACGCCGTACCTGGATCGCACGGGAGTCTCCGAACGCGTCACGGGCAAGCGTTTCCTCGCCCCTGGTGTCGCCAGCGTTCCCGCCTAGCCCGAAAACACGGGCATGAGCCGGGTGGGCCGAGCGCTACTTGCGCCGGTTCACTCGGCTTCTGCCTGTGTGCGCACTTGCCGGCGCAGCAATTCGGTGATCTGATCGGCGGCTACCGGCCGACCATAGTGGAACCCCTGAACTTGGTCGCAACCCATCGACGTCAACACAGCAGCCTGCTGCGCTGTCTCGACCCCTTCTGCCACAACCACCCGACCCAAGTCGTGTGCGACGTTGATGACAGCGTTGACAATCGCGGAGTCGCTCGGGTCCTCGCCCACTCCCTCAACGAATGTACGATCGATCTTCAGCACGTCAGCAGCGACGTACTTCAGTGTGGTCAAGCTGGAGTAGCCGGTACCGAAATCGTCAATCCCCACTTGAACGCCATACGAACGCAGCCGGCGCAGCGTGATCAGCGTCGGTCCCTTCGCATCCACAACCGCACCCTCGGTGACCTCAAGGCACAACATCTTGGGAGCGATCCCCCGGGTCATCAGCCGTTCGAAGACAGCGGGTGCGAACGACGCCCGGGCAAGCTGGCGCGGTGACACATTCACGTTCATGTGAATGTCGTGGCCGGCGGCCGCCCACTGCGCCTGCTGGTCCAGCGCCATGTCCAGAATGTGCTCACCGAGCGGCCCGACCATTCCGGTGCTTTCGGCGACAGCGATGAAGTCAGCCGGACGAATCAACTCGCCTTGTTCGCCGATCAATCGCGCCAGCGCCTCCACTCCCACGATCAAGCCGGTAGCCAGGTCGACGATCGGCTGATATTGCGCTGTAACTCGGCCTTCGGCAAGGGCATGTCGCAGCATCTCGGTCGACTCGACCTTCGCCACCGCTCGCTGCTCGAGTTCCTCGACGTAGAACTCGACGCGGTTACGACCATTGTCCTTGGCGCGGTACATCGCCAGATCCGCTCGGCGCAGCAGATCCTCAGCGCGAGTCTCTGGATCGGTGGTTGCCGCGATGCCGACGCTGACCGTGAC
>JAGNDY010000002.1:101693-111299 GCA_018003655.1 Candidatus Nanopelagicales bacterium | reverse complement strand
ATCATGGAAGCAGTAGGTGGAGCCACATTGGGAGCCGCATTTTCCAGAGTCGCCAAGTGGGGAACGATCGTGCAGTACGGGGAGGCATCTGAGGATTCAGTAAGTTTTCCCGCTGGGATTTACGGCACTATGCCCGGCGTCCGCTACGAACCCCTTCTGCTCTTCCCAAACCTCATGAGCGAAATGGCCGGCACAAAGACGTTGGAGTTGCTGTCCGGACTCGTTGCGACAGGAAAGTTGCATCCGGAGATCGCCGACATCATGGATTGGACCGACACGCCTGCCGCGCTTGAGCGGCTCGCGTCGCGAGCCGTCGTCGGGAAGCTAGTGCTTCGCGTTTCCTAGCGGTCTTGACTGGGAATGCTATCCCCGGAAACAACGAAACCCCCTGTGCCGCAGGGGGTTTGATGTTTGGTGCACCCGCCCAGATTTGAACTGGGGACCCCCTCCGTGTCAGGGAGGTGCGCTAACCAGGCTGCGCTACGGGTGCGTCGTGAACTGCTGTGCGGCCGCAATCACATCGATCGGTAGATTGCTTTGCGCCTCGTGCAGGCTAGCACCAACTTGTGCTGCCCATTGTGTTCGGGTGGGCGGCCACATACGGAGCGGACCGCCCACCCGGAGCAGAGGTGGAGACGGGATTTGAACCCGTGTACACGGCTTTGCAGGCCGTTGCCTCGCCTCTCGGCCACTCCACCGTGGGGCACCAGCGCTAGGACGTCAATGCTGGGTACTTCGCCCCTCAGGTTATCAGCGTGGCTGTTACGGCCGACGCACCAAGCCGCGATTGCTCGCAGCGCGATACCGACACTCCGGCTGGATTCCCACCGGCACCGTGCTGAGAGATGTCTACTGCTGCGTCGCCTTCCAGGTGAGGGCGCCCGCGTTGTCTTTGACGGTCACATCGATACCGGTCGACGCCGGGTTGCCGTCTTGTCCGGTCCCCTCTGCCGTGCAAGTGAACGTTGACCCCGCCTGGGTGATGAGCAGATTGTCAATCGCACCCTCGGGGTCGCAGGTCGTCTGCCAATCGCTGGTGCCAGCAACCTGGTCGGTGAGGCCTTTGGAGATCTGTTCCTCGGCTGCTGCCAGGGAGACGAGCGCGATGTCAGATGGGACTGCGGAGACGTTGCCCTGGTCGTCGGTCTGCGTGACCGTGTAGGTGTATTGCTTGCCGTTGATCGTCACAGGGCAGTCGAACGTGGCACCTGACTGAATTTTGATATCGCTGGGGCAATTGGCGCTCACACTTGCGCTGGGTGCAATCTCGTTGATCTTTGAGGTGATGATGGAGTCCATCTTGTTGCTGTCGAGAGAACCGCTCCCGCTACTACAGGCGGACAATCCGAGGCCAGCGACAGCGATGAGCCCCGCTCCCAGCCCGATCCGGATGGTGCGTTGCTTCGTTCGGCCGTGTGCTGCACTTCGTTTCATCGGTGACATCGGATCCCCTGATCGCATGACTGGTGGAAGAAGCCGGGATTGGCTACCCACGCGGTTGAGTCGAAGCGTGGCAGACCCGCGCCCGCGAGGCAACACACGCGTCGGGAGTCGCTGTACGACGTCAGTTTGCCGAACTCACGGTGCTGCCGACGTTGGTGAAATCCTGGCTAAGCGCGCTTCCGAGAAAGAACACGGCAGCGAAAACGGCTATTGCCACGCCGGCAATCAACAACGCGTATTCCACAGCGCTAGCACCCGACTCACCGCAGGGTGCCGAGCAGGTCTGCCTGCGCCTGGACATCCTGTCGCCTCCCACTCGGCCGCGGACCTCACCGCAGCTACGGCATGCATCGGCATCTGCGCGGGCCGAGGTGTGCGGGGTTAGTCCAATGCGGTGAATCGGCATTTCGAATCAGCAACTGGCAAATGGCGGCAATTGCCACCGTAGTGACTCACTGCTGGCGCTCGACAAGGGATACAACCAAAGAGATACAAATGGAGCGGACGACGAGATTCGAACTCGCGACCCTCACCTTGGCAAGGTGATGCGCTACCAACTGCGCTACGTCCGCATACACCCAGCTCGGGATCGCCGCGCTCGGTGCGGGCACACTCTATCCGATGGCTGCGAGGATGCTGCCCAGGGGAGTACACGAAGGACTGGGAGGCGCTGATGGTTAAGCCGAGCGCTGCCGCGTGGTTCGGAGGTGCGCTCGGCACCGGGTTGAAAGACGTCACATCGGACATCTCAGCGCTCGACAGTTCCGGTCGGTGGGCGGTCGTCATCGACTTTGAAGGCCACGCGACGTGTGCTCGGTTTGCGCATTGGCAGGCTGGCTCACCGGCCCAGGTCGCCGTTGACTGGACGGGTCCGGCGCAGACCGCATACCGCTCCAGCATGACCCGCGGCAAATACCTAGCCGCCGTCGAACAAGTTCGGTCCATGATCGCCGCAGGCGACGTCTACCAAGTGAATGTTTGCCGGACGATGACCGCCGAACTGCCCGATCCCGCTGCTGTGGACGTAATGGGGCTCGCTGCGTTGCTGGTCCGCGGAAATCCGGCGCCTTATGCTGGTTGCGTTCGTTTGCCCGACCAGGACATTGCGGTCGCGAGTGCCTCGCCCGAGCTCTTCCTGCGCCGTCGGGATTCGAAGCTGGACTCTGGCCCGATCAAGGGCACGGGCGTCACGCCTGCCGATTTGTCGCCAAAAGATGAGGCTGAGAACGTGATGATCGTGGACCTCGTCCGCAACGACCTCAGTCGGGTCAGTCAGATCGGATCAGTCGAGGTTCCATCTCTACTGAGGGTGGAAGAACACCCGGCGCTCACTCATCTGGTTTCGACCGTGACCGGACAGATCGAACCGGGCCTGGGCTGGGCGGACATTCTGGCAGCGACGTTTCCACCTGGCAGCGTGAGTGGAGCACCCAAGTCGAGCGCGTTGACTGCTATCCGCACTGTTGAACCGACCGCTCGCGGGCCTTACTGCGGCGCTGTCGGGTGGGTTGACGCGGACACTGTAACTGCGGAACTGGCAGTTGGTATTCGAACGTTCTGGGTGGACCGGGCCAACGGGTCTCCGCAACTGCACTTCGGAACCGGGGCCGGGATCACCTGGGGCAGTGACCCGGCGTCCGAGTGGCGAGAGACCGAGTTGAAAGCCAGTAACCTGATTGCAGTGGCGTCCGAGCAGTGGAAATCAGGGGAGAGGCAATGACGGCAGCACAGGTCTGGCTCAGGGATGGTTTGGTCCCGGCTCCCGAGGCATTGGTGCCGGTCAATGACCGTGGGTTCACCTCTGGCGATGGTGTCTTCGAGGCTATGAAAGTGGTCGACGGGCGCCCCTTTGCTGTGACGCGACACCTGCGCCGACTTGCGAATTCCGCAGACATCGTGAGCCTCGGCCTGCCTGAGGATCTCGACCTGCGCGCCGTCATCACCCAGACAATCGAAGCGAACGCGGAGCGCCTCGGCTACCTCGCCCGGTTGCGGATCACGGTGACGGCCGGGTCCGCGCCGGCTGGGATTCTCCGAAGCGGCGAGGGACCCACGGTTGTCGTCACAGTGGATCCGCAACAGCCGCATCCGGATTCGCTGACCGTCATCACCGTTCCGTGGCGTCACAACAACCACAGTGCGGTTTCCGGTGCCAAGACCACCTCGTACGCGGAGAACCTCGTCATCCTTGAGCGGGCCCGCGCTGCCGGAGCAGACGAGGCGCTGATGGCAGACACGGATGGCAGACTCTGTGAGGGCACAACCTCGAACGTGATCCTTGAGGTCGATGGCCGGTTGGTGACGCCGAGCCTCGCCACCGGCTGTCTACCCGGCGTGACCCGCGATCTGCTGATCGAGTGGGGAATCGTGGAGGAGCTGGATGTTCCGTTTGAACAGGTGGCTCGCGCATCAGAAATCCTGCTGTCGTCCTCGACCCGGGATCTGATCCCCGTCGAGTTGATCGACGGTCGGCCCATGTCGGCCCCGGGACCCCTGGGCGGCGAGGCGGCCGTGCAGTTCGCGCTCCGTGTCGACGAGGACATCGATCCCTGACCTCAATGAGGCGGCCACAGTAGATCGGACGTCAGGTCGGCAATGGTTGGTGCTCCGAGCAGAGCCATCGCCATTTCACACTCGGTGCGCAGAATCTCGACGACGTGGGTGACGCCGGGTGCGCCGTACGCGGCGAGCCCCCAGATATACGGGCGACCGACCAAGACAGCGGTAGCACCGAGGCAGAGCGCCTTTACCACGTCGGTGCCCCGGCGAATGCCGCCGTCAACGAGTACCGGGACAGCACCAGCGACCGATGCGATGACACCCGGCAGCGCATCTACCGTCGCTGGTACCGAGTCAAGGTTGCGAGCGCCGTGGTTGGACACGATGATTCCGCCGGCGCCGAATTCGACGGCTCTTCGCGCGTCATCGGGTCGCAGAATCCCCTTAGGGAGGATTGGTACTGCCGATTGCGAGACCAACCACTCAAGGTCTTTCCAGGTGATGTCCGGCGACAAGTGGGGGTTGTAGATGCGGCGATGTGGTGGTGTGTCATCGGGGACAACCTGCGAGCCATCAAGGATCGGGTAGGTCGCTGCGGCGGCTGCGCCGAGGTTGTTGCGCTTGTCGCGGTCACGAGCGCCGAGTGTTGGCGTATCGACGGTCAGTACGAGCGCGCTGGCTCCCGCCGCAATTGCCCGGTTGACCAGTTCCAGGGTCCACCCACGATCTCGCTGCACATAGAGCTGGAACCACCAGGGTTGGTCGAGTTCGGCTGCGAGCTTGCCGATCGGATCCAGGGTCGTTGCGCCTAGTGAACTCTGCACGTAGAGAGCCTGAGCGGCCTGAGCGCCACGGATTGTTTCGAGTTCACCACCGGGGTAGTACGCCGTGTGGCGCGCGGTCGGCGCGAGCATGATCGGGTGTTCGAGCGTCAGCCCAAGCAACTGGGTCGTGGTGTCCAGTCGCGAGACGTCCACCAGGGTTCGCGGTGCGAGGTGGATGTCCGACCAACGGTCGCGACTGGCTGCCAGAGTCCGTTCGTCGCCGGCCCCACCAGCGACGTAGTCCCAGGTAGGTCCGGCGAGCACCTCGGCAGCCAGCGGCTCAAGTTGTCCTACGCTGACGATCTCGGCGAGTGCGGGGAGACGCGCCGCACCGTCGGTCATCATCGACGACCGAGGTGGACGTGGCGCCTACAGGTTCGCTGCGCCGCCATCGTCCAGCAACCGATCGATCAAGCTGTCCATGTCGAGCATGGCGCCTTCCGATCCAGCAGGAACGACCGTGAACGTGCGGGCGAGGAAATCTTCGACCTCTTCGAACGGAGCCTCCATCAGCGCCTGCCCGCTGGGCGATGAGAGTGAGAGGCAGAGCACGTCGTGGCCGTTGGACTTCGATGGCCAGACGGCGATGTCGCCCTCACCAGTGGGCTTGCGCAGCCCTTCTGCCAGGAGTTCGCGCGCGAACACCCAATTCACGTCTCCCTCGGAGGTGCGGAAGGTCGCGCGGACCGAGAACGGCTCGTGAGCTGCATAGTCGAACAGGGCGGGCACCGAGACGGAGCGTTCAGCGGTCAGCACCAACTTGAAATCCATTGCGGTGGTGACGATCGTTGGCAAAGGTCCGGTAGTCATGGGGCAATCCTCCTCGAAGTGTTCGACGAAGTGATGCCCATTTGCGATCCGTCGCAACCAAGATGTGAGGTGTTCGCCCCCAGTTGGCGCAATCTGTTGCGCTGCGTGCAAGGTCCGCTACTGCCCGTGGCCAGATTCGGCCGCAGCTCGCACCGATGGCCTCACGAGGCCCACCATGACGGCTCGGATAAGGTGAGTCCTCGCCAGTTATCCGCACCTGTAGCTCAGTTGGTTAGAGCGCACGCTTCACACGCGTGAGGTCCCCAGTTCGAGTCTGGGCAGGTGCACCAACCGTCCGTTCGCCTTGCCTTGCCTGGCCGGGCCATCGGGCTGAGGTTGAAACAAGCAGCCGCAGCGCCTCAGCCTGCCGCAGCGACAAATCCCACGCCGGCAACCAAGACAAAGCCGACCAACTCGAACATCCCAATCACACCGGGCTTCATGGGACGGCGGCCGACGAGGAACGACCGGGCAAGCAGGAATCCGAATGCCAGGCCCGCCGCGACCGCAGTAGCGGTGCTAATCCAGGTGCTGATCGCAATGGCGACCGCGAGGCTGACACCGGCAAACAACTGCGAAGCCCGCCGCAACCACAAGTCGTTGCGTTGCCTGATCAGTGAGCGCACGTGCATTGTCGATCCGACGAGGGCGAAGCTCGCGAATGCGGTGACGACCCACAGGGCGCTCGGCGTCCCAGCAATCCCGGGGGCGACCCATCCGCCGGCCGATGCGCCGACACCCCACATGATCGGCGTGATTGCTACGCACTCAACGATGAAGACGGCATCGTTGGTCAGGCTTCGCTCATTGCCAGCTTTGGCGAATGCCAGGTTCACTGCGAAAGCGATGAGGTAGGCCAACCCGACCCAGACCAGCCAAGGTCGGGCAATGAGGAGCACGACCGCTATTGCGATGCCAGCGGAACCCCAGATGCCCAGCGCTCGTGCGTAGCGTTCCCGCCGCGGATAGCGCAGGTAGGCGATCGCAAAGTAGGAAGCCGGGTAGGCCACCACGAAGCCGACACCCAGTAGCACCAGGGCTGGCGTGAACCCGGCGATTGCCCAGCCCAACACAACCGGTAGCCCCAAGAGGGCCCACGCCCCATGCTGGGGTGGGAAGAGCGACACCGGTCGCGCAGGCCGACGAGGTTTGACCGGCTTGCCGGTCTCTGGCTGGGTCACTCGGCTAGTCACACTGTGCTCACTTCTTGGTTGGACTCAACCCGGGGCGCTCCCAGCCTGGTCGTGGATCGCGGTTGCCAGGTTGGTTATGGGGATCCTTTGAGCGATACACCACGTAGGGCCGCCACAGGTAGCCCACGGGTGCGGAAAGAACGTGCACGAGTCGGGTGAACGGCCAGATGGCCAACAGGGAGAAGGCCGCGATTGCGTGCAGTTGGAAGGACAAGGGCGCCTCGGTCATCAGCGCAACGTCCGGGTTGAAGTAGAAGATGCCCCGGAACCAGATGGAGACGGTCTCGCGGTAGTTGTAGCCGGAGCCGAACAACTGCCAGCCGAACGTGTTGTACAGGCCCAGCCCAACAACCGTTCCCAACATTACGTACATGAGCTTGTCCATGTTGGTCGTCGCGCGGAACACCGATGGCGTCGAGCGCCGCCGCCAGATGAGCCCGATGAGGCCAATAACCATGACAACGCCGGCGACCGATCCGAGGATGACTGCCATCAAGTGGTACAGGTCTTCGTTTATCCCCAGCGCGTTCGTCCAGGATTCGGGAATCACGAGTCCGGCGAAATGGCCGAGCAGAACACCGAGGAGCCCAAAGTGGAACATCGGGCTCGCCCATCTCAGCAGCTTTGACTCGTACCACTGGCTCGATCGCGTGGTCCAGCCGAACTTGTCGTACTTGTAGCGCCAGATGTGCCCGATAACGAACGACGTCAGGCACACGTAGGGGAACACCAGGAAGAAGAAGGTCTGCAGCGCAGTCATGGTCGGGCTCCGATCGTGAGTAGTTCCGATCCGAACGGTTCGAGTCCCACCGTCTCGGTCGGTGGTCCGGCAGCGACGAGTTCCTGGGCCGCCAGCAGCTGGACGTCAGTTAGTTCCGGCAGGGTCGTGATCAACGCCTGGATCACGAGTTGCTGTGGCGCAGCGAAGCGCTCCAATGCCGCTCGCAGAACTTCCAAGCCCTCACGGTGCTCGTGCAGGATCGCCAACGCGGCCGACTCCTCGTCGGGCCCGCTGGCAGCGAACTCCAGCAGCACCGGTAGGTAGTCGGGTAGCTCGCCGCCCTCAACCGACCAGCCGGCCAGTCGGTAGGTCTCTTTGAACCGCCAGAGGGCCATGCCCCGACGGCGGGTGTCGCCGTTGAGGAAGTAGCTCAGGTAGAGGCAGCAGCGCCGCTTGAGGTCAAATGTTGCTACGTACTCCGACTGAAGCTCCAACAATGGCCTGTCCGCGGTCAGATCGAGGAACTGCAGCAATGGTTTTCCGACGATGTCGGGCAAGTCCCTGCTGAGCCGTCGAAGCATCGGGACTTCGGCTGTGGCGGCCTGATCTGGGTAGGCAAGCAGGCGCGCGATCGCCAGGTAAGCAGCGACCCGCTGCTCCCGAGTCAGCGTGACCGTCATCGGGGTCCCTCCTCGACATCTGAGTACTTTTCAGCTTCCATCCGCTGCTTGGTTAGGTGAAAACTCTCGATCGTCACCGGCACAGGCTGCGACTCTCCCATTGCCCCTCCGCCGGGGCTGGCTTCCCAATCGACCGAACACCCGGGCAACTCGTCCGCGAACGCTGCAGCGACCTCACTGTGGGCAGTCGGAATGACGTAGCGGTCCTCGTACTTTGCAATCCCCAGGAGTCGGAACATGGCTTCCATCTCCTGACCCGTCATGCCAACTGCCTCGGCGATGGTGGGATCTGGTTCGTCGCCAAGGTTGATGCGGCGCATATAGGCGCGCATTGCCGCAAGCTTGCGCAGCACGTCATTGACTGGTTCGACATCGCCAGCGGTAAACAGCTCCGCCAGATACTCGACCGGGATGCGAAGAGCGTCGATCGCCCCGAAAAGGTTTCCGATGTCCTCGCCGTCGTGGCCAGTCTCAACGAGGGCATCGACAACCGGTGAGAGCGGCGGGATGTACCAGACCATCGGCATTGTTCGGTATTCCGGATGTAGCGGCAACGCGATGTTGTACTCGCATGCAAGCTTGTAAACCGGGGACACTTTGGCTGCCTCCAGCCAGTCGTCCTGAATCCCGTCGCGGCGCGCCTGGGCGATCACCTCGGGGTCGTTCGGATCGAGCAGGATCGCTTTCTGCGCCGCCATCAGTTGTTGGGGATCCTCGACGGTGGCGGCTTCCGCAACGCGGTCGGCGTCATAGAGGAACAGCCCGAGGTAGCGCAACCGTCCGACACAGGTCTCTGAGCAAACCGTCGGTTGTCCGGCCTCGATGCGTGGGTAGCAGAACGTGCACTTCTCGGCCTTGCCGGTCTTGTGGTTGAAGTAGACCTTCTTGTACGGACAGCCCGAGACGCACATCCGCCAACCGCGGCACTGATCCTGATCCACCAGCACGATGCCGTCCTCCTCGCGCTTGTACATCGCACCGGATGGGCACGACGCGACACAGGACGGGTTCAGACAGTGCTCGCAGATTCGTGGCAGGTAGAACATGAAGGCTTCTTCGAACTCGAACTTCACCTTCTTGGTGAGGTTCGCCAACAACGGATCCTTGTGGCCGTGCTCGGGAGCCCCACCAAGATCGTCGTCCCAGTTCGCCGACCAAGTGATCTTCATGTCCTTGCCGGTGATGAGGGACTTCGGCCGTGCAACCGGGAAGTCATCGCCGGCCGGGGCGCTAATCAGGTTGTCGTAGTCGTAGGTCCACGGCTCGTAGTAATCCTCGATCCCCGGCAGGTTGGGGTTACTGAAGATCGTCGACAATTTGTGGAGTCGGCCACCGGCGCGCAAGCGCAGTCGACCCTTGCGGTCGAGCTTCCACCCACCCTTCCACTTCTCCTGGTCCTCATAACGCCGCGGGTAGCCCTGTCCTGGCCGGGTCTC
>JAGNDY010000002.1:96428-101593 GCA_018003655.1 Candidatus Nanopelagicales bacterium | reverse complement strand
TTGATGGTGAACGGCGAGTAGCGACGGCCGCCGTGCTCGCTGCCGGACCACTCCGAGGAAGTGATGACCGGTTGAGGTCGCGATTGCGTATCCGGGAACGTGATGTGCCTACCCTCGCTATCGAGTGCGAGGTCCGCCAATTCGCGCCCGGTACGTTCCTCCAACTCTCGGAAACCTGCGACCGCCAGGCGACCGTTCGTGGTGCCCGATAGCGCCAGGATCATCTCGCACGCATGCTTCGCCTGATCCAGGCGTGGGCGCCCGGCCGCGAAGCCACTGGGCACCGTCCCGTTCACACGGGCGAGCTGTTCCACTTCTTTGTCGGGCTTGAGCGTGACTCCCTTGACTGTCGTTCCGAGCTTCTCGACATTGGGGCCAATGGCTGTCAGCTTGGCCGCGATCTCGCCGTAGTCGCGTTCGACAATGGCCAGATTCGGCATGGTCTTGCCCGGGATCGGCTCGCACTCGCCGGCCTTCCAATCGAGCACCACGCCACCTGGCTGCATGGTCTCCCCGGGAGTGTCATGCAGCAACGGGACGGCGACGACGTCTTTGCGGACGCCCAAGTGCTTGGCGCCCATCGGCGAGAATGCCCGCGCCATCGCCACGAACGTGTCGTAGTCGGATCTGGTCTCCCACGGCGGGTCGATGGCGGCATTGAATGCATGCACGAACGGGTGCATGTCGGTCGAGGAGAGATCCTCCTTCTCGTACCAAGTCGCGGCAGGCAGCAAGACGTCGGAGAACAGGCCCGTCGACGTCATCCGGAAGTCCATCGAGACCATTAAGTCGAGCTTTCCGGTGGGTGCTTCCTCGCGCCATTTCACCTCCGTTGGTCGATCCTCCGGGGCTGTCTCCTCCGCGCGGACCGCGTTTGAGGTCCCGAGTAGGTGCCGCAGGAAGTACTCGTTGCCCTTACTCGATGAGCCCAGCAAGTTGGCTCGCCAAATCGTCAGGACTCGCGGCCAGTTTTCTGGTGCGTCTGGATCCTCAGCCGCGAACGCCACCTCACCGGACTTCAGCTTGTCGACGAGGTAGCTCGGAGTTTCTTCTCCGGCGGCGGCAGCTTCGTCGCAGATGTCGAGCGGGTTGCGATTGAAGGTCGGATAGGACGGAGTCCAGCCCATCCGGGCAGCCTTGACCAGACAGTCGGCCAGTGCTTGCCCTTTGAACAGTCCCTTACCGAGCGGGCTGGCCAACTCATCGGCTTTGAACCCGTCATAGCGGTACTGGTCGCTGGCGAAGTACCAGTACGAGGTACCGGCCATCTGGCGCGGTGGACGCTCCCAATCCAACCCGAACGCCAACTGCGCCCAGCCCGTGAATGGTCGGACTTTCTCCTGCCCGACGTAGTGGGCCCAGCCACCGCCGTTGACTCCCTGGCACCCGGTCATCATCACCAAAGCCACGATTGCTCGGTAGGTCTCGTCGGAATGGAACCAGTGGTTGGTACCAGCACCGAGCGCGATCATGGAACGGCCACCGGACTGCTCGGCGTTGAACGCGAACTCCCGGGCAACCTGGATGACGGTGGCGGCCGGAACGGAAGTGATTTCCTCCTGCCAAGCCGGCGTGTGCGGCTGGCTGGCGTCGTCGTACGACTCAGGCCAGGTCCCAGGCAGGCCTTCGCGACCCACCCCGTATGACGCAAGCATCAAGTCGTAGACGGTAGTCACGAGTTGGCCGTTGATCGTGCGGATCGGAACTCCGCGACGCATGACTCCGCCGCCTTCGTGAACGTCCTGATTGACGTCAAAACGCGGAAGGTCGATGCTTGCCGTTTCGGCTCCCGGTTGTAGCAGGGTCAGCAGCGGATCAACGTTGCCTAGATCCAAATTCCAGGAGCCTTTGCCAGCTTCGGCGTATCGGAAACCTAACGAGCCGTTGGGGACCACAACCTCATCGGTGTTGGCGTCGATCAGCACCGTCTTCAGATTGCCCTGCTCGCCGTCGTGACCCAAGTCTGCTGCGGTCAGGAATTTGCCGGGAACGTAAACGCCAGGCTCGCGCTCGCGCAGGCTAATCAGATTCGGCATGTCGGAGTAGGTCTTCAGGTACTCCTGGAACCGTGAAACTGGGCGATCAACCAAGAACTCTTTGAGAATGACGTGACCCATCGCCATCGCGATGGCCCCATCAGTGCCGGGGTGTGCCGACATCCACGTATCGGCGAACTTGGTGTTGTCCGCGTAGTCGGGACTAACGACAACGACTTTCTGACCCTTGTAGCGCGCCTCGGTCATGAAGTGCGCATCCGGCGTTCTGGTGGTGGGGATGTTGGAACCCCACATGATCAGATACGAGGCGTTCCACCAGTCCGCGCTTTCTGGCACATCGGTCTGGTCACCCCAAATTTGCGGCGAAGCTACTGGCAGGTCGGCGTACCAGTCGTAGAAGCTGATCATGCTGCCGCCGAGCAGGCTGGTGTACCGCGCCCCGATCGCGTGCGATGCCATCGACATGGCCGGAATCGGCGAGAATCCGGCGATGCGGTCTGGCCCATATTCCTTGATCGTGTTGACCTGAGCCGCGGCGGTGATCTCCAGCGCCTCCTCCCAAGTCGTGCGCACGAGACCGCCCTTGCCGCGCGCTGATTGGTATCGCTTGCGCTTCTCGGGATCCGACGCGATCTCGGCGAAGGCATCCACGGGATCGCCGAGCCTCGACTTGGCCTCGCGGTACATCTCGAGCAGAACGCCACGAACGTAGGGGAATCGCACTCGGGTGGGGGAGTAGGTGTACCAACTGAATGCCGCTCCGCGCGGGCACCCGCGAGGCTCGTATTCCGGTGAATCCGGGCCAACGCTCGGGTAGTCGGTCTGTTGCGCTTCCCAGGTAATGATGCCGTCTTTGACGTACACCTTCCATGAGCAAGAGCCGGTGCAATTGACACCGTGAGTCGACCGGACGACCTTGTCGTGACTCCACCGATCACGGTAGAAGACATCGCCGTCCCGGCCGCCGACTTTGTGCACCGTGCGTAGGTCTGGCGAGACCGCATCCTTGGTCAGGAACCGGCGGCCCTTGAGTAGCGCGTCGACGATGTCGCCGTCGACCTGTCCGCCGCCGTGCGGACTACTCCCGTTCGGGGCGGGGTTGCGGCTGAGTTTGGTCATGGTGAATCCTCCGTACGGTTGGGTCGCTCGACGAGCTGCACCACGCAGCGGGGAGTTGTTGGATCGATTTCGGAAAACCGCGCGCCAACAGGTGAGTTCATTCGCTCCAGGTTCCCCAAGAGCAGGCCAAGGTGGACGCCACACACGACCTGTTGCTGTTCCATCGCTAGATCGCCGTAGGGGCATGCGTGAAGGACGACGCTGTGTTGATCGCGCGCAATTTCGGGTGCGAACCCGCGCTCATCAAGGATCTCCGAAATGACTGTGAGGGCCTCTTCCGGTGTATCGACAGTCCTGGCGGGGTCGACGTCGTCGTGCTCGCGCATCCATTGCTCGGCTGCGGTGCGCGCACGAACCCACGCGGTGCCCGCAGTCTCCGGGTGCGCCGCCTGGGCTGCGAGAACCCGGCACAGCAGTCGCAGCGAATCGCCTTCTTCTTTCGACTGCTGGGAGGGAAACGAACCGGACACGGTCACGCTGTAACCGATCCGGGGACGGCCTGGCGTTGCTCGCCGCTCCTTGCGGCGGGTGATGAAGCCCGCGCTGACCAGCAAGTCCAGGTGCCCGCGGACGGTGTTGTCGTGCAGACCGCTTGCCGACGCCAACTCACTGACCGTCATCGGGTGGTCGGATTGCCGAAGCAGGTCGAGCAACGTGGCACGACTCTCACCAGCGAGCAGGCGATGAACACCCAGATCGTTGTTAGCAGCGTTTGGCATTGGATCCCAATCAGTCGGTAGCAGGCATCAGCACTTGATCTCGGCGTTCTTGCGCTGATAGAACCAGACGTTCAAACCGACGCAGAAGGCTGAGAAAACCGCCACTCCGAGGTAGAACGGCCTGGGGGTCACAGCGGCGATCAGCACGCCGAAGATAAACGGCCCAAAGGCGGCGATAGCCGACGTCCAGCCGATGACACCGCCGGCCTGGCGTGGTTTGAAGATCATGGGCATCTGTTTGAAAGTCGACGCGTTGCCAATCCCGGAGAAGAAGAAGATCGCCAGCATCCCCCAGAAGAACGGCGTGAAGTCGGCAAGGGACTTCGGGTCCACGAACAGCGAGGTGAATACCAACGACACGACCAACCCGACGCCGCTGACTGTGGTCCAGAGTGCTCCGCCCCAACGGTCGGCAAGCGGCCCGAATGCAATCCGGGTGGCGGAGCCGACCAGAGCGCCCAGGAAGGCGTACTTCAGCGGGTCGGGTGCACCCGGGAAGGCGCCGAACTGGTTCTTGATGAGCAGCCCGAACTGCGCGGCGAACCCGGAGAAGATGCCGAAGGTCATCAGGTAGAGGGCGGTCATCACCCAGGTGTGCTTCAACCGGAAGATGTCTCGCTGTTCGGACAGGGTTGACTTCACGGGCACGGACTTCAACATCATCCAGGCCAGCACGGCGGCGACAAGGACGAATGGGATGTAGATCAGGGCCGCATTCTGGACCCAGATCTGGGTGTCGGGGTGCCCCGCCCGGACGAACGTTAGCGATCCGCCGATCATGGCGAACCCGATTAGCCAGGGAGTGGCGAGCTGGACGATGGAGACGCCGAAGTTGCCGATGCCAGCTTGCAAGCCCAGGGCCGTGCCTTGTTTGGAGCGAGGGAAGAAGTAGCTTGTGCTGGGCATGAATGCGGAGAAGTTGCCACCACCGAGTCCGGTTGCCAATGCCAGCAACAGCAACATGGCAAAGGACGTGTCGGGATTCTGCAGGGCGAAGAACCAGCCGACAAGTGGGATGAGCAGCAACAGCGTCGACAATGTGACGAGCCGACGCGTTCCCACGACCGCTGGTAATGGAGTCCATAGGAGGCGCAGTAGGCCGCCCGCGAGGCCGGGCGCCGCAACCAGCCAATAGAGCTGATTCTGGGAGAGGTCGAACCCGAGCCCTTGCAGTTTGGGAGCGATAGCGCTGACCAGGAACCAGGTGCAGAACGACAAGACGAGCGCGAACGTTGTGACCCACAACGTCTTCCACGCGAACTTGCTGTCCCACGTCTCTTCATCCGATGGATCCCAGTCCTCAATCCAGCGCGCCGAACCGCCACTCTTG
>JAGNDY010000002.1:90723-96328 GCA_018003655.1 Candidatus Nanopelagicales bacterium | reverse complement strand
ACGAGCATCGTTCCGAACGACCAGTACAGAACGCGCCGCGCGCCCAGGTGATCGGACAGTGATCCGCCGACTGGTCGCAGCAGGGAGGCCGGAAAGATGAACAGCGCAGTCAGTAGCGCGGCCGAGGACAGCGGCAGGCCGTAGACGTCCACGTAGTACTTGGGCAGCCAGGCCGACAGCGCGACATAGGCGCCAAAGACCACGACGTAGTAGAGCGAGAATCGCCATACCCGCATCTGCTTCAGCGGTCGAACCATTTCTCTCATTGATCGGCCACGGCCCGGCTTGCGGTCCACGCGCGGGACAATCGCGCCGAGGAATCCAGCCATGATCAGCAGCAGCACCGCGTAGAGGAATGGCACGAACCGCCAGCCGCCTGGCACGAAGCCGCCGAAGTACCCGGCGACTGGCACCAATGCGATGAGCGCTGGGCCAATGAGCTTGGTCACGCTCGCGCCCACATTGCCCGCGCCGAAGACGCCGAGGGCAAAGCCTTGGTGATTCTGCGGATACCAGGCGGACACCCAGGCGATTCCCGCGCTGAACGAGTTGCCAGCGAAGCCGGCGAGGAAAGCAAAGATCAGCAGCTGCGTGAAGCCAGTCGCTTGGGAGACCAGGTAGGTGGGAATCGCCGTGAAGACCAGCATGGCCAGGAAAACTCTTCGGCCGCCGAATCGATCAGCAGCGATTCCGGTGAGCAGCCGCCAGATCGAGCCGTTGAGAATGGCCACCGCGATTAGCCAGGACAGTTGGACGTCGGTCAAACCGAACTCGGTGCGAATCGGGATGCCCAAGACTCCGAACATCAGCCACACCGCGAACATCAGGGTGAAGGCGATGGTGCTCATCGTCAGAACGCGACGTCGACCGCTGAGGTCTTCTCGCGTGGGGTTGCTGATGGGTTCCACGATCGAACCGGAGGATGCCGGGCCGCTGACAACCTCGTCGCCCGTCGACCGTGTCAGCGACGCAGCACCCTCACCCATGCGTCAATGTTCCCACGGGAAATCCCGTGAAAATGCCGACGAAGCCTCGTTTGGCTAGGACTAAAGTCCCGAATCTGCGGAACAACCCAGTTGTTGCTGAGCGTATGTGCGGCGATGTAGGAGCGATCTAGGAGTAGAAGCGTCTGTTAAACTTCGTCCATGACGCAGTTGCGGATTGGCGAGGTCGCGAGCCTCTTGGGTATCAGTGATGACACGGTACGGCGCTGGTGCGACTCAGGACGGCTGGTCGCCAGCCAGGACCCATCCGGTCGGGTGGTCGTCAACGGCGAAGATCTGGCGGCCTTCATGGTGACGGAACGCTCAACCCAGGCAGCCAGCGAGACCCTTGTGCGCAACGCCGAGCATCTGGGTACTTCCGCGCGCAATCGCTTCGTCGGGATCGTGACCGGGGTATCGCGCGACGGGATCATGGCCCAAGTTGAGATTCAGTCTGGGCCACATCGGGTGGTTTCGCTGATGAGCCGCGAGGCCGCCGATGATCTGGGCCTTGAACCGGGTGTCCTTGCCGTCGCATCGGTCAAAGCGACGAACGTGGCAATCGATGCCGCAAGAGTCCGGGGAGTCACGTGAGGAGTGTGAAAGCAGGCGCGGTCGTCGCGATTGCGGTAGTCGCTGGAACCGCGTTGACAGGTTGCTCAAGCCAGCGCACGGACGCGACCGATCCGGGAGCGACCACAACGATCACGGTTGCGGCCGCGGCGTCGCTAGCCGACGCAATGGATCAGTTGGTTGCGAGTTACTCCGCGGCTCACCCCGGAACCAAGGTGAAGGTGACGACTGGCAGCAGCGCAACTTTGGCTGCGCAACTGGCGGCTGGCGCACCGATCGACGTTCTCGCTTCCGCTGGTGTTGAGGTCATGAATCGATCCATCTCCGACGGCACCGTCAGGGCGCCTCTCGATTTCGCGACGAACAGCCTGGAAGTTGCGACGCCGGTGAAGAATCCCGCCGCACTACGCACGTGGACGGACATCGCGCGCCCGACGGTTGCGGCGGCTCGATGTGCCGTGCCGGCTCCGTGCGGAACCGCGACCGATCAGCTGCTTGAGCGATCCAGGCTGACTCCAAACTTCGTCTCGGAAGACCCGGATGTTCGTGCCGTCCTGACCCGTGTCCGACTGTCACAGGTAGATGCTGGTCTGGTCTACCGAACGGATGTCCAGTCTGCGGGCAAGTCGGTGAAGGGTCTTGCAATCCCAGCCGACGTCAACGTTTCGACGCGCTACCAAGCGGCGGTGGCAGTCAACGCTGGCAGTGCGCCGGCAGCCACCTCGTTCGTGAACTATCTGCAAAGCCCACCAGCCCAGAAGATCTTGGGGCAGTTGGGCTTTGGCTCCCCGTGACGACCACTACCGCACCACGGCCGAATCCCGGGCACAGGCGGGCCCGACCCCGAATCGGACCCAGTGGCGCCGTCAGCACCTGGTTGAAAGTCATCGCGAGTTTGGGTGCAGCCTTCCTCACGTTGCCCCTCCTCATGCTGCTCCTGCGCGCCCCGTGGGGATCGATGGGCCAAGCGCTTTCTTCCACCACAGCCAAACAGGCGCTGGCGTTGTCTGCGTTCTCCGCAACCGCTGCCACCATCTGTGCGCTGTTCTTGGGGCTGCCCCTCGCATTTGTCTTAGCGAAGTCGCATTCGCGCAAAAGTTGGCTGCTCAGGGCAATTGTGCTGGTGCCGCTGGTGCTGCCGCCTGTCGTCGGCGGGACCGCTCTCCTGCTGGCGTTCGGGCGCACGAGCATCCTAGGCGGTTTGGCCTACCGCGCGTTCGGGGTGCAGTTGCCCTTCACAACTGCCGGGGTCGTCGTCGCTGAGACATTCGTGGCTTTGCCATTCATCGTGTTGACGTTGGAGGCAGCGATTCGCAGCCACGGTGATCGCCTCGATCAGGCCGCCGCCACGTTGGGTGCGAGCCGCTGGCAGACCATCAGGTTCGTCACCGTTCCCATTCTGGGACCCGCCATTGTCGCGGGCGCCATGCTCGGATTCGCGAGGGCACTGGGGGAGTTCGGCGCGACGATCACCTTCGCTGGCAGTTTTCCAGGCACTACCCAGACCCTGCCGTTGGCGATCTATCAGGCGCTAGAGACACAACCTGATACGGCTGCGGCATTGAGTGTGGTCCTCCTCGGATTCACCGCGTTGGCACTCGTGCTATTGCGAGGCCGGTTGTCTGGCTGGGGTCGTGGCGCCGATGCTTGACGCGGACATCCGGTTACACAAAGGGACCTGGCGCCTATCTGCTTCGCTGGGCGCCCGGTCAGGTCAGACCGTCGCGGTCGTCGGGCCAAACGGTTCCGGTAAGACCAGTTTGTTGCATGCCCTCGCTGGGATAACACCGCTAGCTGACGGATTTGTCACTTACGCGGACGACAGCTGGGACGATCCGTCGCGCAGACTGCTGGTTCGCCCGGACCTGCGCGACGCAGCAATCTGCTTTCAAGACGCACGACTTTTCCCACACCTGTCGGTCCTGGACAATGTTGCATTCGCGGGCAGGTGCTCGGGCCTCTCCAAGAGTGAGTCCCGCAGCCAGGCGATCGAGTGGATTGACCGATTTGGTCTGGCCGGGCTTGCCGACCGCAAACCCGGTCAGCTGTCGGGCGGTCAGGCACGTCGGGCCTCGCTCGCCCGGACTCTGGCGACCCACGCCTCGTTGCTATTGCTCGATGAGCCGACCGCGTCTCTGGACGGACCGTCTGTAGTAGAAATCCGCGAATTGCTTCGTTCCGTTCTGGCCGATCGTCAGGGCGTCGCTGTGGTTGTCAGCCACGATCCTCGGGACGTCCTGGGTTTGGCTGATCGCATCGTCGTACTTGAAGACGGAAACGTCATCAATGCCGGTACGGCGACCCAAATCGCCTCCCAGCCAGGTTCTGCCTACGTCGCGGACCTCGTCGGAGCCAATCTGATTTCCGGCAGTGCGTCCGAAGGTCTGTTCATCACCGCAACCGGCGCAACGTTCGCCGCACCGTCGCAACTCAACGGTTCCGTTCTTGCCGCGATCCCGACGCGGTCCGTTCGGGTGTCGATCGCCGATCCAGTCAGTTCGGCACAGACCCCGGGCGTCATGCGGTGGGTGGCAACGGTGGCGGCCGTCGAGCATCAGTGGGCCGATGTCCGCATCCGTCTGCGCGGGCAGATTGAACTCCTTGCTGACATTCCCCTTGCATCGTTCGGTTCACGCAGCTTCGTTCCCGGTGACCGGGTCAGCGTGGAAGTCAGCGCAGCTGACGTCAGCGTCTATCCCGCACCAGATCGGGGATCGCGACCTATCCGTAGGTGAGGATCTGAACCTCCGCCTCCGCATGCAAGAGTTCCTCGCCTGGGGGAACTGAAATCAAGCAGTTCGCGCGTGCCAGTGCGGCCATCAGGTGCGAGCCGGGTCCGCCGATGAGGCTCACCCGGTTGGTCGCGGCATTGAGATGAGCCCGCGGAAATGTGTGCAGTGACTCCCGAGGCATGACCCGCTCGGCCAGCGTCGCCCGTTTCCACAAGGGTGTCGGCCGAGTCCAACCTGCGAGCTTGCGAATCAGAGGTTCCGCGAAGAGTTTGAAGGAGACAAAGGCGCTGACGGGATTTCCGGGAAAGGTCAGGATGGGCACACCGGCATACGTTCCGAGTCCCTGCGGACGGCCTGGCTGCATGGCTACCGGCAGGAACTGAACCGTTGGCTCGCTGGCCAGGACATCCTTCATCACCTCATACGCTCCGGCGCTGACTCCACCGGTCGTCACGATCAGGTCGCTGGTCTCGGCCGCCCGGTCGAGCACGCGCCGAGCGTGTGCCGGGTCGTCATCGCCGACAGCGACGACTCTGATCGCATCAGCATCAGCGCGGGAAGCGAGAGCCTGCAGGGCAAAGGAGTTCGAGTCGAAGATGGCGCCGAGCGGCAACGAGGTTGGCTGCCCCGGTTCAACCAACTCTGATCCGGTTGAGATGACGCAGACCCGCGGTCGGCGGTGGACGAGCAATTCACCGTGCCCGAACGCTGCCGCAGCGCTCAATTGTGCTGGCCCCATCACCGTCCCGGCCGACAGGAGCTCCACCCCAGCTCGCACATCCTCCCCGCGATGGCGAACGTTGACGCCCGCCTCCACCGGCTGGTACATCGTTACCGCGTCAGTGCCGCCATCTGTCCATTCGACCTTGATCACAGCGTCAGCGCCCGGGGGAATGGGGGCACCGGTCATGATCCGAGCTGCGGTGCCAGGAACCAAGGGGCGCTGCTCCCCAGTCTGCGGGGCAGCCGGGATATCAGCCGATACGGGCAGAGTAATGGGGGTATCGGACAGGTCAACGGCCTTAACTGCGTAGCCGTCCATCGCCGAGTTGTCGAATCCGGGGAGGTCAGCGGTGGAAACCAGCGGCTCGGCCAGGACAGTCCCGAGCGCGGAGGGAAGCGGGACCCGCTGGCCTGGCAGTGCGCCAGGAACCAGGCCGAGTACCGCTGCTGTGTGGTCGGCAACTGTCGTCAGGCGAGGCATGAGTTCACCTTGCCAGGCGGCCGGTCAACGGGTCGACCCGGCATAGAATCGTCGACGTCATGAACCGGGTTGGTGCAATCGTCGTCGCGGGGGGTCGCGCATCGAGGATGGGT
>JAGNDY010000002.1:75340-90623 GCA_018003655.1 Candidatus Nanopelagicales bacterium | reverse complement strand
CGGACTGCGGATGTTCAGCCGGTCTGCTGCGCCCGCCAGAGTTCGATTGAATGACCAACCGCAGCCGCGATTGCGGTGGAGTCGTGCCCGTTCGCTGCGGCCAACCCCATGATGTAGGTGGCTACCGGTGTCGCGGGCCGAGCGACTTGGTGGGCAACGTCCTTGGCCAAGTCGAGGAGTTCGCCTGTGCCCGTCTCCATGGTCACTCCCAGTTCACTGGACAAGATCTCGGCAAAGCTGTCGACGGCGTCCACGAGGAGCTCCTTGCTTCTGGCACCTAGGATGACGAGGTGCACATGGTTGATGTCGGTCAAAAAGAAGTGACTCTTCGGGAGGCTACTGCCTGCGGCAAGGTCGTCACCACCGCGTCGGTGATGCAGTTGTTGCGGGATGGGTCCATGCCCAAAGGGGACGTCGTCGCGGCCGCAAGAATCGCAGGCATTATGGCGACGAAGAAGACCCCTGACCTGATTCCGCTCTGCCACCCGATCGGCATTAGTGGAGCCGATGTCGATGTCGATGTGTCCGGCGACAAGCACGTTGTCATACACGCTGCCGTCCGAACCGCGGATCGCACAGGTGTCGAGATGGAAGCCCTCACGGCTGTGGCTGCGGCGGCTCTGACCGTCGTGGACATGATCAAGGGAACCGACCCAGCGGCGTCGATCTCAGACATCGTGGTGCTCACCAAGTCCGGTGGTAAGACAGGGGATTGGATCCGACCCGATGACCGTTGACTGGCAGGTGGTGAGCGCTGTGGTCATCACCGTTTCCGACCGCGCCTTTGCCGGTGAGTACGAGGATCGGTCAGGCCCGATAGTCGCGGCGGAGCTTGCGGCCCTTGGGTTTGAAGTGGGCGCAGTCGTTGTGGTCGCAGATGGTGCGGCAGTTGGGGCGGCCCTGCGTGAGGAAGTTGCGCGGGGGCGGGCACTCGTACTGACCACCGGTGGTACCGGCCTCGCCCCGCGCGACCTCACGCCAGAGCAAACGCGCCTTGTGATTGATCGCGAAGTGCCAGGCATCGCCGAGCGGATTCGGGCAGCAGGCGCCGAGAAGGTGCCGACAGCCATGCTGTCGCGGGGGATCGCCGGGGTAGCCGACAGGACGCTCATCATCAACCTCGCGGGCTCAACGGGGGCAGTACGCGATGGGATGACTGCGCTGGGTCCAGTCCTCATGCATGCGGTTGAACAGCTCGGCGGCAGCGACCATGGGTGATGTGATGATCGCGGCAGTGACCTCCGCCGCACTCGACGTCAGCGGGCACCTCGAAGCGGTCGCAACCGCTGAATCGGGAGCAACCGCGAGTTTCCTCGGTGTGGTCCGCAACCATGACTCAGGCGAATCGGTCGCCACGCTGGAGTATCAAGCGCACCCGACCGCCGGTGACATCCTCGGCCGCCTCGCGGTGCAGACCGCCGCCCGCCGGGGAGTTCATCGGGTCGCGGTGAGCCATCGGGTTGATGCAGTGCTGGAGGTGGGCGATCTCGCGGTTGTGTGCGCGGTCTCGGCGTCACATCGGGGAGAAGCCTTCGACGCCTGCTCGGATTTGGTGGAGAACATCAAGCACCAACTGCCGGTCTGGAAGCGGCAGACTCTGACGGATGGGTCGCAGGATTGGGTGAACTGTCCGTAAGCCTGTTCATCCGCCCGCGTACGGCGGCAACACATCAACCGTCGCGGAGTCAGCTAGCGACATCGCGTCGTCGGTGGCCACGGCCCCGTCCACGAGTAAAGAACTGACGGTCAACACCTGGTCAAGTCCGGGGCCGAACGTGTCAGCAAGAACCGTCCGCAACTGGGCAATGTCACTTGCGGTGGCTTCGAATTGCTGACACGCCGCTGCGGTCGCCGCACCCCCAAAGAAGCGCACCATTACCCGGCCCATTGGCTATCCACCGATCGCGGACATCGGACGGCTCGGGGGCTCGAAGTCGTCGTTGTTGATGCCATGCCCGGGGCCCTTCCGCTCAATCGCCCCGCGGATCAATTGTTCGATGTCGTCGGCACTGGCTCCGTTGCGCAGGGCTGTGCGCAGGTCGGCATCGTCGCGACCAAAGAGACACGACCGAATCTGGCCGTCGGCGGTCAGCCGAACTCGGTCGCACGTACGGCAGAACGGCCGAGTGACGGATGCGACGATTCCCACCGTCGCTGGGCCCTCATCGATGAGCCACCTCTCGGCGGGTTCGCTACCCCGAGCCTGATCCGCAGGCTGGAGATCCCAATGGTTGCGCAGCGAGGCCAGGATCTCCGCAGCGGTCACCATGGCCTCGCGGTTCCAGACCCCCATCGGGTCCAGCGGCATCTGCTCGATGAAGCGCAGGTGGAGCCCGTGTTCGAGGGCGTAGTTGAGCAGCTTCGGCGCTTCGTGATCGTTGACGTCGCGGATGAGGACGCTGTTCAGCTTGACTGGACCGATCCCTGCTGCGGCAGCGGCCGCGATGCCGGTGAGTACATCGTCTAAGCGATCGCGCCGGCTCAACTGGCGGAATGTTTGGTGATCAAGGGTGTCCAGGCTGATGTTGATCCGGTCGAGTCCGGCCCGCTTGAGATCGACTGCTTGCTTGGCTAGCCCGATCCCGTTTGTCGTGAGCGAGATGCTGGGTTGGGGCGACAGCTTCGATGCCGCCGAGACAATCCGCGCTAGCCCTGGTCGCAGCAGTGGCTCGCCGCCGGTGAAGCGCACCTCGGTGATGCCCAGGCGCTCGACTGCAATCGCCACGACCCTGGTGACTTCTTCGTCGGTCAGGATGTGCGGCGAAGGCAACCAACCGGGCCCTTCGGCGGGCATGCAGTATGTGCAACGGAGATTGCATCGGTCAGTTAGCGACACTCGCAAGTCCGTCGCAATCCGTCCATGCGTGTCCCGCAGAGGTTTGGCTGCCACGTTGGCCAGCATAGAACGCCGCCCGAGTTGCGGTGCTCGCGTCCTGGGTCGCGTTGTTGCGCGACCTTTCGAAGCGGAGTCCCCGTTGACCTCGTTCTCCTCAGCGGTCAAAGTCAACGACCAGGGCACGATGATCACTGCGGGCGATTGAATGGGTGGTCGCGCGGACTGCCCGCAGGTCAAGGTGGCGCGTCATGACGTGGTCGATTCCGACGAACGGGACCGCCAGCGTTTCTCCGACCGGGAACGTGCGGGCCAGACCTGCCCCGGCAGCCGGTGCCGCGTCGATAAACCCGGCGTCCTCCAGGTCAAGGACAAGTGGTTGATCCCGCGTGGCGTTGAAATCGCCGGACACGATCACAGGCCCTGGTAATCCAGTGAGGTATGCCACGAGTGCTGAGTTGTCCTGCTGCCACTGCTCATGGTCAACGAGGCCGGGTGCGATCGGATGTGCTGAAACCCACCTCACGGGTCCGCTCGGCAACGCGACGGTCGCGCTGAGGCTGGCGAACAGTGTGCCCGGAACAAGCGACTCGTCAGTGAGCGGATAGCGCGACCACAGTGCCGATCCGGAGGCCATCCGGCCCGGTTCGGCGAAGTGGTGGGGAAGTTCTCGATCCATTCCGCAGCGCTGCAAGTTCGCGATCGCCTCGTCAGTCACCTCGACAACAGACAGCAAGTCCACGTTTCGGTCCTGGACGAGTGCGACCAACTGGCAGGCATCGCCTAGACCGAACTTCAGATTCGAAGTCCCGACGGTCAGCTGTGCGGAACTGGATTCGCCCGGATTGTTGAGGAAGGGTGGAGCCCACCAGATGGCGACGACCAGGAGGGCGACGATCGCGGCCACGGCACCGGCCCAGAATCGGGTGAGGATGGTGAGCACGATCGTGAGGCCGAGAACCACGGCCAGGTATGGCGTGAGCGGCACCAAGTACGCCAGCGGACCCCAGGAGATCCGCAGCGCCCGTCCGCAAATGATCAAAGCGCTCGCGACGATAGCCAAAGTGGCGAGCGAGCGACCGGCGATCAGCAGTCCGCGACGGCTGGCCGGCCTTTCGCTGCGATGCATGGACTACCTCACTGTGTCGGGGCGCTCATGACGGTACTTGTTGGCGGTACTTGTTGGCGGGGGGCCGTGGCCCACGCACTCTCCGAGCCGGACGCATCGCCCAGCCTCGTCGAGTCGCTCCAGGCACAACCCGGACGGGTGCTCGGAGCTCTTCTCGCTGACCTCGATCCCCACCGCCTCAGTGCGGAAGTGAGAATCGAGGTACTGCAGGCCTGGAACCGGCAGCTGGCCTGGACCGATGCTGGTCTGATGCGCTCGATGCGGGCTGTCGCTGGGCCGAATGTCCCGTTGATCAGCCACGGCCACACAATTACGGATCCCGGTCGTGAGGAAGTCGCGGTAGCAATGCGGACCTCCTCATCGGCCGCCGCCGCGCAGGTTCACGTCGCCAGACGACTGTGTGGGCCCCACCGGGGGACTCTCCAGTCGCTCGAAACGGGCGCGTTGAGCTACCAGAGCGCGCGCATGATGGTGGACATCTGCGAGGGGCTGAACGACGAGCAGATTCTCCTCGTGGAGGCACGGGTGCTTCCCAGCGCGAGCCGTCGGGATACCTCGCAGCTGCGGCGATCCACGCGCCGCGTTGTCGCACACCTGGCGCGTCGAGAGTTTCAGGCTTCCAGCACCGCCGCCCGGTGTGCGCGGCGCGTGACGGTCGAACCGCACGGCGACGGCCTGGCGACGTTCTCGGCTCTCCTGCCCGTGGCCGACGCCCACCTGCTGTACGACATGGTGGATGCCGGCGCCCGGGGCATCGCGGAACAGGAGAGCCGAGCCGCCGCAGCGGGGCTGCCGGCCGACCACGATGTGACCCTCGACCAACGCCGGGCAGATGCTCTGATGGAAGTCGCCCGGTCTGGATTCGATTCGGTTCCTGCGGTCGGTTTCGGTGGATAGTCGATCCACTGTCAGGCGAACTCGTTGACGTGGGTCGCAGGGTTTACCGACCAAGCGAACGCATGCGCGACTTCATCATGGCCCGTGATCAGATTTGTCGGTTCCCGGGCTGCAATCAGCCCGCGCACCGAAACGACATTGACCACGCTGTGCCGTGGGACGCTGGAGGTTAATCCACCCGATCAAACCTCGGTTCGCTGTGTCGACGGCACCATCGGATGAAGTCCGCAGGGTTATGGAGATTGGTCGATTCCCACGCCGACGATACGTGCACCTGGCGGGGGCCATCTGGTCAAGCGGTCACCCAAGGAACTGAACCGCCATTGGCTGAGCATCCCGGTGGTGCCGATCCGCCTCCCTTCTGAGTCCCCAGTCCCAGTTCCCGTCCCGCGCCATCTGACAGTTCACGCCGTGGCGCTGCGGTGCCTCATCGCCTAACTGCCAGCCCGCGCCGATAGGCTGCCTACAGTCCAGTAGGGACCCGCTCGTGCGAACGCCACCAGCTTCGACCAATGTCAAAACCCAGGAGTAGCCAGATGCCGTCTGTTTCGGTGGTCAACGACGACCGTCCCGTCGAACAGGAAGTCGCGGTAGGTGCTTGCGCTGCGGATCTCTTCACCGACAGGGCGATCGTGGTGGCGCGGATCAACGGCGAACTCCGTGACTTGGCTACTCCACTAAGTGAGGGCGACCTGGTCGAGCCAGTGACGGTCGACTCCGCCGACGGGCGTGCCGTGCTCCGGCACTCCACTGCGCACGTGCTGGCGCAAGCAGTTCAGGACCTGTTTCCGAATACCAAGCTGGGGATTGGGCCTCCGGTAACCGATGGGTTCTACTACGACTTCGATCCTGAACAACCCTTCACACCGGAAGACCTCGATGCCTTGACCAAGCGCATGCAACAAATCGTCAAGGAGGGTCAGGTCTTCTCCCGCCGAGTCGTCACCGAGGGCGCCGCACTCGAGGAACTCTCCGGGGAGCCCTACAAGTGCGAACTCATCGGTCTCAAAGCTGGCGTCGCCGACGACGACGTCATGGAGGTCGGCGGAAACGAGTTGACGATCTATGACAATCTGCACCCTCGGACCAAAGAGCGGCGCTGGGGTGATTTGTGTCGCGGGCCGCACATCCCGAGCACCCGTCTGATCCCTGCGTTCAAACTCATGCGAACCGCCGCCGCGTATTGGCGTGGGAGCGAGAAGAATCCGCAACTGCAGCGCATTTATGGCACAGCCTGGGAGTCCAAGGAATCGCAACGCGAGTATCTACACCGCCTCGAAGAGGCAGAGCGGCGTGACCATCGACGGCTCGGGACTGAACTGGACCTTTTCAGCTTTCCCGAAGAGATCGGATCCGGGCTTGCGGTATTCCATCCCAAGGGCGGAATCATCCGTCGGGAGATGGAAAGTCATTCCCGACGCGAACATGAGCGCGCAGGCTATGAATTCGTTTACTCGCCACACATCACCAAGTCCAAGCTCTTCGAAACCAGCGGTCACTTGGATTGGTACCGCGAGGGGATGTATCCGCCCATGTTGCTCGACGAGGAGCGCGACTCCGAGGGCGAGATTCGCAAGGCCGCCGCTGAGTACTACCTGAAGCCGATGAACTGCCCGATGCACAACCTCATCTTCCGGTCGCGCGGGCGGTCCTATCGCGAGCTCCCGCTTCGGCTCTTCGAGTTCGGCACCGTGTATCGGTATGAGAAGTCCGGCGTTGTTCACGGACTCACGCGAGCCCGCGGCTTCACCCAGGACGATGCCCACATCTACTGCACCAAAGAGCAGATGCCTGCGGAGCTCGACTCCCTGCTTGTCTTCGTACTTGATCTCCTGCGTGACTACGGACTTGAGGATTTCTACCTCGAGCTCTCCACCCGCGATCCAGCCAAGTGCGTCGGAACCGACGAACAGTGGGCCGAGGCGACCGAGGCTCTACGACAAGCAGCAGAGCGCCAAAATCTTGGTGTCGTTCTGGACGAGGGAGGCGCAGCCTTCTACGGTCCAAAGATTTCCGTGCAAGCGCGTGATGCCATCGGCCGAAGCTGGCAGATGTCGACAATTCAGGTTGACTACAACCTGCCCCAACTGTTCGACCTTGAGTACCAGGCCGCCGACGGCACCAGGCAGCAACCGGTCATGATCCACCGCGCCCTCTTCGGATCGATCGAACGCTTCTTCGCAGTCCTGCTTGAGCACTACGCGGGTGCCTTCCCGCCCTGGCTCGCACCAGTTCAGGCCATCGGTATTCCCGTGTCAGATGCCCATGTTGATTACCTGCAGTCCATCGTGAACCGACTCAAGCAGCAGGGCATTCGTGCTGAGGTCGACACTGCGTCGGATCGAATGCCCAAGAAGATTCGCAACGCGCAGAAGCTCAAGATTCCGTTCATGCTGATCGCCGGTGACGAGGATCAGCAGGCCGAGGCTGTCAGCTTCCGGTTCCGCGATGGGACCCAGCGCAACGGGGTTCCCATCGACGAGGCGATTGCCGAGATCGTCGCTGCCGTCGCAAGCCGAGTCCAGGTTTGACGGATGGGGAACCCCGAAGACTGGGACCGACTGTGGACCCCGCACCGACTTGCCTACATCCGCGGCGAAGGCAAGCCGGACAACGACCGCCAGGGTGATCATTGCCCGTTCTGCCGCGCCCCGGCCGGTGTGGACGAGGACAATCTGGTGGTTGCCAAAGGTAATCTCGTCTTCGCGGTGTTGAATAAATTCCCCTATAACTCCGGTCACTTACTGATCTGCCCGTACCGACATGTTCCGGACTACACCGACTTGCACACTGCCGAACTTGCCGAATTCGCCTTGTTCACCCAGGCCGGGATGGTCGCGCTACGGAATGTGTCGGTCGCCCAAGGGTTCAACATCGGGATGAATCAGGGCAGTGTCTCTGGCGCCGGAATTTCAGCCCATCTTCACCAGCACATCGTCCCGCGATGGGGTGGCGATACCAACTTCATGCCCGTCGTTGGTGGTACCAAGGTCCTGCCGCAATTGCTGGAACAAACCCGGGAGCTACTCGCTGCCGCGTGGCCGGAGGTCTGATGCTCAACGACACCAACGCTCGAAGCGTCATGGCGCACGTGATCGATCCGGTGGCTAAGGGTCTGCTCAAGGTTGGGCTTTCGCCCGACGCCATCACGGTTATCGGCACGATGGGTGTGTCCGCTGGTGCACTGATCTTCTTCACCCGTGGATCATTTTGGATTGGCACGCTGGTCATTGCGGCATTCATTTTCAGTGACATGCTCGACGGGACCATGGCCCGCATTGCTGGCAGATCCGGCCCCTGGGGAGCCTTCCTCGACTCAACCCTGGATCGGGTCGCCGACGGCGCAATCTTCGCGGCCCTGCTGATCTGGTTCGCTCGCACCAACCAGTGGTGGCTCGTTGCGATAACGACTGTTTGCCTGATCGGCGGTGCGGTCGTTTCCTACGCCAAAGCGCGCGCGGAAGGCTTGGGGATGACGTGCAACGTCGGCTTCGCGGAGCGCACTGAACGCATTCTCATCGTCTTGGTTCCTACGTTCATCGCTGGGCTCGGTGTTCCTTACATCCAAGCGGTCGCGCTGTGGCTACTCGCGGGCTTGACGATCCTGACCGTCTTCCAGCGCATGGTCCATGTGTACCGCCAAGCCAACAGCACGGAGGCAACTGCGTGAGCATCCAAGACGATCTCGGCTACTACGCCTACTCGCTGGGATGGTCGAGTGTTCGCCGCATGCCAGAAAGGACTGCCTACCGGACGTTTGACGCCATCGCTGATCGGATTTGGAGCAGGCGCGGTTCTGGGGTCGCCCAACTTGAGAAGAACCTCTCGCGGGTTCTGCCCGAGGCCAGTTATGCCGAACTCCGCAAACTTTCCCGGCAGTCGATGCGTAAGTATTTTCGGTACTGGTGCGATGCCTTCCGCATGCCCGACTGGAGCCGGGAACGCATCGTCAGCACGTTCGAAGGAGTTGACGACTACCGGCTCGACGAGGCGCTGGCGCAGGGCAGGGGCGTCGTTGTGGCGCTGTGTCACATGGGGAACTGGGATCACGCAGGAGCCTGGGCCACCCTGACCAAGGCACCACTGACGGCGGTGGCGGAGAAGCTCGAGCCAGCGAAACTGTTCGATAAGTTCCTGGAATACCGCAGCTCCTTGGGTATGCAGATCTATCCGCTAGGCATGCCCAACGTCACTGACGTGCTGGCTGACGAGCTACGCAACGACCACCGGATCGTGGCGCTGGTGGCTGACCGGGACTTGACCGCCCGCGGTGTCGATGTCGACTTCTTCGGTGATACGACCCGCATGCCAGCTGGCCCAGCCAACCTCGCGCTTCGCACGGGTGCTCCGCTGCTTGCCGCAACCCTGTACTACGAGGGCCCGATCGCCTACGCGCGATTCCATGAACCGATTGTTGTTCCGCCGGGTGCGCCCACCGGAGACAGCGGCAAGGACAGTCCGGGCTTCGCGGCCGCCGTGGCTGACATGACCCAGCAGATTGCGCGGGGCTTCGAAGAGGGGATCCGCGATCGGCCGACCGACTGGCACATGCTGCAGCGACTCTGGCTGGCTGACTTGGACCAAGAGCGACTGGCTGAGTCCGATGCCGCCGGTGGACGCGCGGGAACCTGATCATGCGCATCGGTTTGGTATGCCCGTACGACTGGTCCGCGCCCGGCGGCGTCAAACAACACATCCGGGACTTGGCTGAGGCCCTAATGGAGGCGGGTCACGAGGTAAGCGTTCTTGCGCCGAGCGAGGAGGACGCCGACTTGGAGCCCTACGTTGTTTCTGCGGGTCGGCCAGTGGCGGTTCCCTACAACGGTTCAGTTGCCCGGCTCAGCTTCGGGATGGTCACCACCTCACGGGTGCGACGTTGGGTTCGCGACGGTGAATTCGACGTTGTGCACGTACACGAACCAGCGTCACCGAGCTTGTCGGTGCTGGCTTGCTGGGTGTGTGATGGCCCGCTAGTGGCGACCTGGCATTCATCCAGCGAGAAGTCCCGGGCAATGACGGCTTTTCGGTTCATCTTGCAGACGGCGATGGAGAAGATCAACGGTCGAATCGCCGTGAGCGAGAAGGCCCGACAGACGCTGGTGGAGAACCTCGGTGGCGACGCTGTCCTCATTCCCAACGGCGTCACGTGTAAGAACTTCGAGGTAGGTGAGCCGCTGCGTGGGTTTCCACGGTCCGGCCCGACGTTGCTCTTCCTTGGCCGCATAGACGAGCCCCGCAAGGGCTTGCAGGTGCTGCTCGAGGCCATGCCGGAAATCGTCGGCAACCATCCGGACGTCAAACTGCTCGTCGCCGGGCCCGGCTCGATCGAACACATCGAGGACAAGCTGAACCCGCAGATCAGCGATCACGTCGAATTCCTCGGACTGATCAGTGAGGCGGACAAGGTGTCGGCGTTCAAGTCCGCTGACGTGTACATCGCGCCCAACACCGGCGGCGAAAGCTTTGGAATTGTGTTGCTGGAATCGATGGCCGCGGGGACGCCTGTCCTGGCCAGCGACATCGAAGCCTTTGCCCAGGTACTCGAGTTCGGCGAGGCAGGCGCCTTGTTCGGGAACGAGGACCCGGCAGACCTCGCTGCGCAACTGGGGGTATTGCTAGGCGATTCCGCAGAACGGGAAAGGTTGCGGGTCGAAGGCCGGCGCCGGGCGCTTGAGTATGACTGGCGCAGAGTCGCCCGTGACGTCGAACGGGTCTACGAGTCCGTGGTCATTCCGGGTGTGAAGGTACGCGCTGACCTCAGCGGCCAAGTGTTCGGCAGGTTCGGATGACGTGGCTGATCGTCGCGATCGCGGTTGTCGCACTTTTCGTTGTGTATCTGGCATCGACGGCTGGCCGACTGGATCGTCTGCATCATCGTGTGGACACTGCGTTGGTGTCGCTGGACGTCCAACTCCGCCGGCGCACCAATGCGGTCATGGACCTTGCTTCATCCGGCATGCTCGATCCGGCGTCGAGCTTGGTGCTGGCCGACTCCGCGCTGGTGGCTCGCGACGACGAAGGTGACCCTCGGGGCCGTTCTCAGCAGGAGAGCGATGTGACCAAGGCGATAGACGTCGTGTTCGGTAGCCGGGAGGACGTCGATGAGTTCTGCACGAGCGCTCGGGGCTCCGAACTGATCGACGTTCTCAGCGGGACTGTTCACCGCGCCGCGTTGTCCCGGCGGTTCTACAACGACGCCGTTCGCGCGTGCCGGGCCGTCCGGCGGCAACGACTCGTTCGCTGGTTCAGACTCGCTGGCTCAGCGCAAATGCCGTTGACCGTTGAGATGGATGACCGAATCCCCAGTGGGCTGCGCAATCGCTGACGGACCCGCAGTGCGCGGGCGACGCAACCGACTATTGGTCCGGTAACCATCAGCGCCTACGATGTGCCCATGTCTACTGCGGATTCGAGTACCCCCACCGAACGCGAGTTCGGTACCTCGCGCGTCAAGCGCGGGATGGCTGAACAACTCAAAGGTGGCGTCATCATGGATGTCGTCACCCCCGCGCAGGCCAAAGTAGCTGAAGACGCCGGCGCCGTCGCTGTTATGGCCCTCGAGCGGGTACCAGCGGACATTCGGGCCGAAGGCGGCGTCTCCCGCATGAGCGATCCGGAGATGATTGTCGGCATCCAGGAGACTGTGTCGATCCCGGTAATGGCAAAGGCCCGGATCGGGCACTTCGTGGAGGCACAGGTTCTGGAATCGCTCGGCGTCGACTACGTCGACGAGTCCGAGGTGCTAACCCCAGCCGACTACGCGAATCACATCGACAAGTGGCGCTTCACGGTCCCATTCGTCTGTGGCGCCACCAACCTTGGTGAGGCGCTGCGACGGATCACCGAAGGTGCAGCGATGATTCGTTCCAAGGGTGAGGCCGGCACCGGCGACGTCTCCAATGCCACCACTCACATGCGTCAGATTCGCGACGAGATTCGTCGCCTCAGCGGCCTGCCAGAAGACGAACTCTACGTCGCCGCCAAGGAATTGCAGGCGCCGTACGACCTGGTGGCGGAGGTCGCAAAGGCTGGCAAGTTGCCGGTGGTGCTCTTCACTGCGGGCGGAATTGCGACACCTGCTGACGCTGCGATGATGATGCAGTTGGGCGCGCAGGGGGTCTTCGTCGGATCCGGAATCTTCAAGGCTGCTGACCCGGCTAACCCGATCGAGGTACAGGAGTCCAATGCGCTCGCTCGCGCCAAGGCCATCGTTGAGGCAACGACTCACTTTGACAATCCCGAGGTGATCGCCAAGGTCTCCCGTGGCCTCGGTCCTGCGATGGTGGGCATCAACGTCGAGGATCTGCCACAGCCGCACCGCCTTGCCGAGCGCGGCTGGTGATCGCAAGCACATCCGATCAGCCGTCGGCGTCCGCACCTGCCATTGGCGTTCTCGCCTTGCAGGGCGGCGTGGATGAGCACCTCGCGGCCCTCGTCCAGGCGGGCGCAAAGCCAGTCGGCGTGCGCACCGCGGCGGAACTGGATTCGGTCGAGGCGCTGGTCATCCCGGGCGGGGAGTCCACCACCATCTCGCACCTGGCGATTCGGTTCGCCATGTTTGCTCCGATCCAGCGGCGGATCCGAGCGGGGATGCCAACCTTCGGTTCCTGTGCCGGGATGATCATGCTCGCCAACGAGGTCCTCGATGGTCGAACTGATAGACCGTCGTTCGGTGGATTGGACGTATCGGTCCGGCGCAACGCCTTTGGGCGGCAGGTCGATTCGTTCGAGTGTGGCCTGTACTTCACCGGCATTGGCAGTGAGCCTTTCCCAGCCGTGTTCATTCGGGCCCCGTGGGTTGAGCGGGTGGGAACGGACGTGGAGGTTCTTGCTTCCCTTGAGGACGAGGCGGGCGCCGGTAGGATCGTGGCCGTGCGCCAGGGTCCACTCATCGCCACGTCATTCCACCCGGAACTGACCGGCGACTTTCGGATCCACCGGCTATTCGTAGACATTGTGAAGGGGCAGGCATGAGCGGCCATTCCAAATGGGCAACCACCAAGCACAAGAAGGCAGTCATCGATGCCCGCCGTGGCAAGCTGTTTGCCAAGCTGATCAAGAACATCGAGGTTGCTGCCCGCACTGGCGGCGGTGACATGGATGGCAACCCCACGCTCTACGACGCCGTTCAAAAGGCTCGCAAAAACTCCGTGCCCCTCGACAACATCGAACGCGCAGTCAAGCGTGGTTCGGGCGCTGAGGCGGGCGGAGCAGACTGGCAGACGATCATGTACGAGGGCTACGGTCCCAGCGGAGTTGCCCTGTTGGTCGAGTGTTTGACGGACAATCGCAATCGCGCCGCCTCGGAGGTCCGGACGATCATGAGTCGCAACGGGGCCACGATGGCCGATCCGGGTTCGGTGTCCTACCTGTTCAGTCGCAAAGGCGTGGTCATCGTGCCGCAAGCGGAAACCACCGAGGATGACGTACTTGCGGCCGTGCTCGATGCCGGCGCGGAAGAGGTCAATGACTTGGGCGGATCGTTCGAGATCGTCAGCGAACCGAGCGACCTGGTAGCCGTCCGCACTGCACTGCAGGTCAACGAGTTGGACTACGACTCAGCCGACGCATCCTTCGTGCCGAGTGTCACGGTCGCGCTGGATGAGGACGCTGCTCGCAAGCTGATGAGGCTAGTGGACGCACTCGAAGACAGCGACGATGTGCAGAACGTGTACGCCAACTTCGACATCTCCGACGAGATCCTCGCCGCACTGAGTTGATCGGTTGTCGAAGGCGCATGCACCGGCCGCAGAACTCTGCGAACTAACGCTGCGGCAGATAGCCTCTGTGGACAGGAACGTGACACCCGAAAACCGGGTGCGTTCCCCAGGCGGAGGTCATCGATGGCAAGCGAGCAGGGTAAGAACAAGGGAAGCCGCAAGAAGCGCCAGAATGCGGTCGCCTCTGCTCAACGCATGAAGGGCTTCGATTTCGCCACGTGGCGGACCAGCAGCAACGACCCGGTCATGCGGTCGACGATTATCGGCTTGCTCCTGTTCGATCGGGCGCCCGACTGGGATGTCCTGACTGAACGCTTCGACCGGGCGTCCCGTGTGACGCCCGCGCTACGCGAGAAACTCATCGATGCCGGCGGGCTCACCACGCCAAGGCTGGTCTTCGACTCCCATTTTGATTTGCAGTTCCATCTCCGCCGCTTTCGCATGCCGCAGGGTTCAACGTGGGAGGACGTCCTCGAGGATGCTCGTCGGCAAAGCATGACCGACTTCGACCGGGAGCGGCCGCTCTGGCGAGTGACGCTGCTGGAAGGGCTTCCCGGCGGCAAGGCGGCCGCGATCGTCAAGATGCACCATGCGGTCGTGGATGGCCAGGGCGTCGTCATGTTGAGCACGAGTTTGTTCGACTTTACTGAGCAGAGTCAAGATCTAGGCCCGATGCCAGCAGAGCCCACGGGGGAGGACCTCGACCGGCTTGGTCTCGCGCAGGCTGTGGTTCGTGACAACTTCGGCTGGGCAGCGAGGACCGCCCAGGACACCGTTCGTGGATTTGGGCCAGCGACATTGGCTGCCCTCCGGTCGCCGTCGGACACGATCGCTCGGATAGCGAAGACCGCCGCTTCGCTGGCGCGGTTCACGGCGATCCCGTTGACGCCCTTGTCGCCAATCATGCGCAATCGCAGCATCAACTATCACTTCAACACGATCGAGTTTCCGTTCGACTACATCAAGACTCGGGCGAAATCGAGTGGGCACTCTGCCAACGACGCCTTCATGGCTGGTGTCGCCGAGGGCTTGGCGCTCTACCACGAGAGAAACGGAGCGCCCGTCGAGACGCTCAGGGTGAACATGCCCATCAGCACTCGCAAGGCGGGCGACTCGATGGAAAATGCGGTGACGATCGCTCGGTTTGAAATGCCTGTCAACACTGATGACTCCAGTAAGTTGATGACCGACATTGCCGCGTTGGTGAAGACCGCTCGCAACGAGCCAGCGGTTGAGTTCACCAACGAGCTCGGCGAGCTCTCGCGTCTCATTCCATCGGAGATCGTCGCGGCTGCCGCGCAGGCCAGCGATGTCACGGCGTCGAACGTTCCGGGGGTTCCGGTTCCAGTCTGGCTCGCCGGAGCCCGGGTGGAGCGGATGTACCCATTGGTCGCGACGATCGGTGCGGCCACAAACATCACCATGCTGACTTACAACGGCCTCGCTTCGATCGGGATCAGCAGCGACGACGCCGCGATCCCGCTGCCCAAGCAATTGCTCATGGCGCTGGAGGACGGATTCTCGGCCGTGCTCGGCAAGTCGATTCCGGGGGACCAGCCATTCGCGCCCGCGAAGAAGGCCGCGGCGAAGAAGGCCCCGGTAAAGAAGGCCCCAGCGAAGAAGGCCCCGGCGAAGAAGGCGCCGGTAAGGAAAGCCGCAGTCAAGAAGTCGGCGGTCAAGAAAGCCCCGGCCAAGAAAGCCCCG
>JAGNDY010000002.1:0-75240 GCA_018003655.1 Candidatus Nanopelagicales bacterium | reverse complement strand
GGCCGCGGCGAAGAAGGCCCCGGTAAAGAAGGCCCCAGCGAAGAAGGCCCCGGCGAAGAAGGCGCCGGTAAGGAAAGCCGCAGTCAAGAAGTCGGCGGTCAAGAAAGCCCCGGCCAAGAAAGCCCCGGCCAAGAAAGCCCCGGCCAAGAAAGCCCCGGCCAAGAAAGCCCCGCCGAAGAAGGCTCCGGCGAAGAAGGCTCCGGCGAAGAAGGCACTCACCGACTGAGGTCGCGAACCTGGTTGGAGTTGGCGCGCCGCCGCGACGTTGAAGGGTCCGGGCGCTAGTGTCAAATCCGAACATGTGTACGACTGAATGCCCTCGGTGGGTTAAGTCGCAGTTTCGGCGGGAGGTTGCTCATGCGTGTGCTTGGCGTGGATCCAGGCCTGACCCGTTGCGGTATTGCCGTGATCGATGCTGGCGCTGGGCGCAGCGTCCGGCTGCTCAGTGTTGATGTTGCTCGGACACCCAACACCGCGGAGTTAGGCGATCGGCTGGTCCTCCTTGAACAAGCCTTCCTTGCGACGATCGCGGAGTTCGGTCCCGATGCTGTCGCCATCGAGCGGGTGTTCAGCCAGCACAACGTTCGCACCGTCACTGGTACCGCGCAGGCAGCTGGAATAGCTGCGCTGGTCGCCGCGCGATCGGGTATTCGCGTCGCCTTCCACACACCTAGTGAAGTCAAGGCCTCGGTAACCGGATCCGGTGTCGCTGGCAAGACACAGGTGGCAAACATGGTGTCCAGGATCGTCAATCAGCCGGTCGCAGGGCCAGCAGATGCAACCGACGCCATCGCCTTAGCGATTTGTCATGCGTGGCGTGCCCCGGCCCAACAGGCGATCGATGCCGCCGTGGCTCGACAGCAAGCGACTCTCGCGGCTGCCCAATTGGTGGTTCGATCATGATTGCGTCTCTGCGGGGACCCGTGACCCAGGTAGGACGCGAATCAGCGATCGTCGAGGTTGGCGGTGTCGGACTATCCATTCAGTGCACCGCAACGGATCTGCGGCAGCTGCATCGAGGCGGCGAGGCGACGCTCTTCACAAGCCTCGTGGTACGGGAAGACTCGCTGACGTTGTTCGGATTCTTGGACGCGGATGGGCGAGACACTTTCGACGTGTTGTTGTCGGTTTCGGGAGTCGGGCCACGATTGGCACTGGCAGTGCTGTCGGCGTTGACCGTGGAGCAACTGCGGGCAGCCATCCACGCTAATGACGAGGCGGTCTTGGTGCAGGTGCCCGGGATCGGACGCAAGGGAGCGCAGCGAATGGCCCTCGAGTTGGCTGGCAAGATTGCTCCACCAACAATGGCCCATATTGATGTCCGCGATTCGTCATCCCCGCCGGACGGCGACGCTCGCTGGCGAGCTTCTGTGCGGGAGGCCTTGATGAGTCTCGGGTGGTCGGCACGGGAGTCCGACGAGGTCGTCGTGCTGATTGCCCCCCAGCAGGCGCAGTATCAGGAGCTCGACGACGCAGCTCTTGTGGCCAAGATGCTGGCCCTTGCTCTGCGCGGGTTGGATACCCGATGAACGAGGACCGTACCGTCGCACCGCAGGCCACGGCCGAGGATATTGTCACCGAAGGTGCGCTTCGACCGGAGTCCCTGGCTGAGTTTGTCGGCCAGAACCGGGTACGTGATCAACTGGGCCTCGTGCTGCAAGCCGCCAAGCAGGGTGGCCGCACGGCCGATCACGTCTTGCTGTCAGGTCCGCCCGGTCTGGGCAAGACCACGCTGGCCATGATCGTCGCCGCCGAACTCGCTGTTCCGCTGCGGATCACCAGTGGGCCCGCTATCACCCACGCCGGCGATCTAGCGGCGCTGCTTACCAGCCTGCAACCGGGCGAGGTGCTGTTCCTCGACGAGATTCACCGACTCGCTAGACCGGCCGAGGAGATGCTCTACCTGGCGATGGAGGACTACCGCGTCGATGTGGTGGTGGGAAAGGGCCCCGGCGCTACCGCGATCCCGCTGGAGCTTCCTCGCTTCACTCTGGTCGGCGCGACAACGCGGGCGGGTCTGTTGCCCGGCCCGCTGCGGGATCGGTTCGGCTTCACCGCACACATGGATTTCTACGAACCTGCCGACCTGAAGACCATCGTGACGCGCTCGGCTGGACTGCTCGGGGTCGAGCTGCAGGCCGATGGCGCAGCCGAGATCGCCCGACGCTCCCGAGGCACCCCTCGGATCGTCAACCGACTGCTGCGCCGGGTTCGGGACTACGCCCAGGTTCACGGCAACGGGACGATCGACCAACCGACCGCCTGCGCGGCACTTGAGTTGTTCGAAGTTGACGAGCGAGGCTTCGATCGCCTCGACGTCGCCGTGCTCAGCGCCCTCGTGAAGCACTTCGCCGGCGGACCAGTAGGACTCTCCACGCTCGCGGTCGCGGTCGGAGAGGAACCCGAGACCGTCGAGAGCGTGGTTGAGCCGTTCCTGGTTCGGGCGGGAATGGTGATGAGGACCCCCCGCGGTCGCGTCGCAACGGCGTCGGCGTGGTCCTACTTTGGGCTACCGTCGCCTCCCGGGCCAGCGGGCGCTCAACAACTACGTACCGGCGGTGCGGAGCCGCTCTTGCTCATCGAGGATCCAGAGTCGGGTTAGGATCGCACCACAAGCCATGTCGGCCTAAGCATCGTCAACAGCGACCGTGGCGGCGACAGATGAACGGAGTCCACGATGAATGTGCTGCCCATCGCCATGCTCGCGCTACTGGCGCTCGCTTTTTGGTTTCTCGTCTTGCGTCCCGCCAAAGCGCGCCAAGCCGCGCAGGTGAAGCTCGTCAACCAGATCGAGGTTGGTCAGCGAGTCATGACAACGGCTGGCATGTTCGGCTACGTCCGATCCGTCTCCGATGAGGAGATCGGCCTCGAAATCGCCCCCAACGTGATCGTCCAGTTGCTCAAGCCCGCGATTGCCAAGGTTGTTGACGACGGCTTCCCGGCTGTATCCGACGATGCCGATGAGGTTGCCAGCACCCAGGACCTGACAGAAAGTCCAGCAGACATCGCGGCAGATGCGCCGAACACAGATGGGCGCTGACAAACTGACACCCGCCCTGTCCACCTCGAACCTGGGATCCCACTAGTGGCAGCAACGTCCAAACCACGTCCATGGCGCACGCTCATAATCTTGATCGTGCTACTCGTCGGGCTAGGAACGTGGGCATTTTGGCCTGGTCAAGATCACGCGCCCCGGCTTGGCCTGGACTTGCAGGGCGGCACTCAGGTCACCCTCGTACCCAAATCGGCCAACGGCCAGGGGGCAGTCTCCAAGGAACAACTGGACCAGTCGGTCCAGATCATTCGCCAGCGCGTCAATGCCTTCGGTGTGTCCGAGGCAGAGGTGACGACCCAGGGTTCCGGCGGAAGTTCAGCGATTGTCGTGTCGGTACCCGGTGTAAACCAAGATCGCATTGCCCAGCAGCTGTCCCAAACGGCCCTGCTGGATTTCAGGCCGGTCAAGGAGGAGCAGGCGGGTGGGCCGCTGCCCGCGTCGGACACCGGTACCGGCACGAGCAAGTCCGTCACCCCGGGCACGCCCGCGCCAAAGAAGACCAGCAAGAAGGGTTCCTCGGTGCCGTTGGCCGATCCGACCCCAACCCCCACGCCCACCGCGTCGCCGAAACCCAACGACGCGCAACTGCCACCGATTCAATCTCCGACGAACAACGTCGTCCTGCAGCAGGCATTCGCCAAGCTCGATTGCTCGAATCCTGCGAACCGCCAAGGCGGAACCCCGGACGACCCGGCACAGTGGATCGTTACCTGTTCCAAGGACGGAACCGCCAAGTACCTGCTGGAACCGGCATTCATCAAGGGCACCCAAGTCAGCAACGCATCAGCTGAACTTCCCCAGAACGGTGCCGGCGGCTGGCAGGTCAACCTGACATTCGACGCGAGCGGTGCCAAAGCCCTCGCTGACGTATCAACCAAGCTGTACCAGCAGCCGCCACCGACGAACCAGTTCGCCATCGTCCTCGATGGCCTGGTGCAGTCCTCGCCCTACTTTCAGGAGCCAATCCTCGGCGGGACGGCGTCGATCAACGGCAACTTCACCGCCGAGGGTGCCCGCGACCTGGCAAATATCCTCAAGTATGGCGCCCTGCCAGTGAACCTGACGGTTGCCGAAGTCACCTCGGTTTCTCCGACTCTCGGCGCCGACCAGTTGAAGGCAGGACTACTTGCCGGTGGCCTTGGGTTGCTGTTGGTGGTGTTGTACTTGCTGGCCTACTACCGTGCGCTTGGCGTCGTCGCGGTCGTCAGCTTGATTGTCGCTGCGGGCATCACGTACTCGCTGTTCGTGATTCTGGGCCGAACCCTGGGCCTGGCGTTGACGCTTGCGGGTATCGCCGGTGCGATCGTGGCAATCGGTATTACGGCTGACTCGTTCGTCGTCTACTTCGAACGAATACGCGACGAGGTCAGGGATGGTCGATCCCTACGGGTTGCGTGCGAGGTGGGCTGGACCCGAGCGCGCAACACGTTGCTAGCCGCTGACTTCGTGTCGCTGCTGGCCGCTGCGATCCTCTACTTCATCTCCATCGGCAATGTCCGCGGATTCGCCTTCGTCCTTGGTGTCACCACCATCATTGACGTGGCAGTCGCATTCATGTTCACCAGACCGGTGGTGGCGATTCTGGCCCGGACGCCTTGGTTTGCCCACGGCGGCTCGATGACCGGCATGAGTCCGGCCCGACTGGGAGTCAAGTCAGTTGATCCCGACTCCGAGTCCAGGTCACGCAAGCGGAGCAAAACCCCAGTTCCTGCTGGCGGTGGGGGATTGGCGGACGAGCCCGGCGACGATGTCGGCACAGCCACCGCGGCCGGAAAGGACGAGAGCTGATGTCACGAATTGGATCGTTCGGCTCGAAGCTTTACCGCGGCGAGGTCTCGTACAACATCGTTGACAACCGTCGCCGCTGGTATGCCCTGTCGGCGATCATCCTGCTGACCGCCGTCTTGGGTTTGGCGGTTCGCGGGTTGAACTTGGGAATCGAATTCAAGGGCGGTGCCGAGTTCGTCGTGCCGACCAGTTCGTGCTCGGTGGAGCAAGTCCGTGACGTCACCACTAAGGCGGGCGCCAGCGACCCAATCGTCACCCAGCTCGGCAACGGCAGTATCCGCGTGCAGACTTCGGTGCTCACACCTGATCAGAGCAATGCCTTCCTCAACGACGTGAGTACGACCTGTGCGGTCGATCGCAACGACGTGAAAGTGCAACTGGTCGGTGCGACCTGGGGTGGTGAGATCACCAAGAAGGCTCTCCTCGGGCTGGCTGTGTTCATGGTTGCGGTCACGATCTTCCTGACCGTCTACTTTGAATGGCGGATGGCGGTGGCGGCCCTAGTCGCCCTCATCCACGACCTGCTCATCACGATCGGCATCTATGCGTTGGTGGGCTTTGAGGTAACCCCTGCCACGGTCATTGGGGTGTTGACGATCCTTGGCTTCTCGCTGTACGACACCGTCGTCGTGTTCGACAAAGTCAAGGAGAACACCCGCGGTATCGCGGGTCAGAGCCGCATGACCTACAGCGGTGCGGCAAACCTCGCCGTCAACCAGACGATCGTGCGCTCGATCAACACCTCCATCGTGGCGTTGTTGCCGGTGGCGGCAATCCTCTTTGTTGGGGCGGGCCTGCTGGGTGCGGGCACGTTGAAAGACTTGGCGCTTGCATTGTTCATCGGAACGGCGGCGGGTACTTATTCGTCGATTTTCGTGGCGACGCCATTCTTGTGCCAACTGAAAGAGAAGCAACCGCAGATGAAGGCGCTCGCGGCCCGTGTGGCTGGACGCAAAGCGGGTCTGGATCGCAAAGTCTCAGAGCGTGCAGCCCGCGGTGACGCCGCCGGGGACGTGGATTCCGACGGTTCCGATTCGGCGGCGGTTAGTGCTGGGGCGGCAACGGCACCAGCAACCACCGCCCGCAAGGAACGACCACACCGCCAGGGCCCGCGTAATCAACCGAAGAATCAGCCGAAGAGTAAACGAAACAAAGGCTGACCCGGTCTGTCACAGTTGCCCGTAGAATCGGCAGCCAAGACTGAGGACGAACTGGCCCCACTGTTGGGAGGTACCTGTGACACAGGAAACCCCGACTAGCCCAAACGCCGACGGCAACGCCACGCTTCGCCGCCGGGCGCTGGCGCGCTTGGGTGGATCGCGTGGTAACCCGCCCGAACTCGATGGTGTGCTGCGCACGCTGCGCCAGTTTCATCCCAAGGCCGACCGGCAGGTTGTCATCCGTGCCTACGAGGTTGCTGCCGAGTTCCATCTTGGGCAGATGCGTCGCTCTGGCGACCCGTACATCACTCACCCCGTCGCCGTCGCGGAGATTCTGGCCGATCTCGGAATGACGGCGCCCACCCTGGTTGCGGCGCTGCTGCATGACACGGTCGAGGACACCAGCTACTCCCTTGACGACCTGCGGGAGGAGTTCGGCGATGAGATCGCCCGCCTCGTCGACGGGGTGACAAAGCTCGATCGAGTCAAGTACGGCGACAGTTCCACCGCCGAGACGGTTCGCAAAATGGTGGTCGCGATGGCCCGCGACATTCGAGTGCTGGTGATCAAGCTCGCGGACCGCTTGCACAACATGCGCACGCTGAAGTTCATGCCGCCGGACAAGCAGGAAAAGAAGGCCCGCGAGACGCTGGAGATCTACGCGCCGCTTGCCCACCGGCTTGGGATGAACACCATGAAGTGGGAATTGGAAGATCTCTCCTTCGAGACCCTGTACCCGAAGATGTTCGACGAGATCGTCCGGCTGGTCTCGTCGCGCCAGCCGAGCCGGGATAAGTACCTGGCCCGCGTAATCGACACGGTCGAGGAAGACCTTCGAGGCGCCAAGGTCAAGGCCAAGGTCATCGGCAGGCCAAAGCACTACTACTCGATTTACCAGAAGATGATCGTCCGCGGCCGCGATTTCGCCGACATCTATGACTTGGTCGGCGTCCGAATCTTGGTCGACTCCGTCCGCGATTGCTACGCGGCACTCGGGGTGGTTCACGCCCGCTGGAATCCGGTTCCCGGCCGATTCAAGGATTACATCGCGATGCCGAAGTTCACGATGTACCAATCGCTGCACACGACGGTCATCGGTCCCGAGGGCAAACCGGTCGAGTTGCAGATCCGCAGCTACGACATGGATCGCTCGGCGGAGTTCGGCGTTGCCGCCCACTGGCGATACAAGCAAACCGATGTCGCTGGCAAGCACGGTCCCGATGACATGGGCTGGCTGCGCCAGTTGATGGAGTGGCAGCGCGAGACCGAGGATCCAGAGGAGTTCCTCGACACGCTGCGCTACGACTTAGGCACCAGTGAGGTCTACGTATTCACGCCTAAGGGCGATGTCATCGCCTTGCCGGCAGGCTCCACCTCAGTGGATTTTGCGTATGCGGTGCACACCGAGGTCGGCCACCGGACCGTCGGCGCGCGCGTAAACGGCAACCTGGTCTCGTTGGAATCGACGCTAGATAACGGCGACGTGGTGGAGGTATTCACCTCCAAATCCGAGAACGCCGGTCCGAGTCGGGACTGGCTGTCGTTTGTGGTGTCCCCGCGGGCCCGCAACAAGATCAAGGGTTGGTTCTCGAAGGAACGCCGCGAAGAGGCCATCGACTCGGGTAAGGAGCAGCTTGGTCGAGCGATGCGCAAACAGGGACTGCCGATCCAGCGGTTGATGACGGCCGCCAACCTCCTTCCGATCGCCCAGGAGTTGGGATTCGCCGATATCTCGACGCTGTACGCAGCAATCGGTGACGGCCGGATTTCCGCTGCTGCCGTTGTCAGCCGGATCGTTCAATCGCTCGGTGGTGAAGAGGGCACCGACGATGACATTGCTGAGGAAACCACGCCTGCCTCGGCGACTGCCGCAGCTACCGCCGCCGCCGCCGCCCGACCTGCCACTGATCCCGGGATCATCGTGGCCGGTACTCAGGATGTCCTAGTCAAACTCGCACGCTGCTGCACGCCGGTGCCCGGTGACGACATCGTCGGGTTCGTGACGCGAGGTTCGGGAGTCTCGGTCCACCGCAAAAACTGCGTCAATGTGCCGTCCCTATCCGAGGACGCTGCCCGCATGGTCGGGGTGGAGTGGGCACCAACGGCCAACAGCGTCTTCCTGGTGAACATCCAGGTGGAGGCACTCGACCGCGCGCGTCTCCTCTCAGATGTGACGCGCGCCTTGTCCGATCAGCATGTCAACATCTTGTCGGCCTCGGTCGCCACGAGCAGGGACAGAATCGCGTTGTCGCGGTTCACCTTTGAGATGGCTGATCCCAAACATCTTGGCTCGCTACTGAACACGGTCAAAGGCGTGGAGGGTGTGTTCGACGTTTACCGGGTCTAACAAGGCCGCGAGGGCTGGTCAGCCGCCGAACTTCGCGAGTCCTGACTCGGCTGCCGCCAACAACGTCTGGGCTGAGTCCAAGGCGCTCTGAGCCTTGGCGGTGGCCGGCTCGTCGCCGGATGCTTTCGCGGTGGCCAACTTCTTCTCCAATTTCTCCACGCTCGAACGGAAACCCGAGACCGTGTCGGCGGCTCGCCCACGCAGTTCGGGGTTGGCTGAAACTCCCCGGGGTGAGTCGGCACCACGGACGGCGTCTTCGACTTTGCTGAGGCGCGCTTCAATGCGCTTCATATCGCCACGCGGAATCCGACCGATCTTGTCCCACTTGTCATGGATTGAACGCAGAGCGCGTTTGGCGGAACGGGGATCCTTGACGGGCACCAGCCTCTCGGCTTCGGCGAGCAGTTCCTCCTTGGCTGCCAGTGCCTTCTTCTCGTCCTCGTCGCGGCTTGCATAGGTCGCGTTGCGAGCCTTGAAGAACGCGTCCTGGGCAGCGCGGAATTGGCCCCACAATCGGTCGTCAGATTTGCCTGCACGTCCGGCCTTCTTCCACTTCTCCAGCAACTCTCGGTAGGAGCGGGTGGTCTTGGCCCAATCCGTCGAGGTCGACAGCCTCTCGGCCTCCTTCACCAGTTCAAGCTTGGCATCCTTCGCGCTGTCGCGGGCGCTTTCCAATTCCGCGTAGTGCACTCTGCGGCGCTTATCGAACGCTGTTCGGGAGGCGGACAGCCGCTTCCAGAGCTCGTTCTCGGACCCACGATCAGATCGCGGGATGAGCTTCCACTCGTCGATGATCGCCTTGAACCGTTCGGTGGTGACACGCCACTGCTCGGAGGTTGCGAGCTTCTCTGCCTCTTCGACCAGCGCCGTGCGGGCAGCCTTCGACTGTGCGCGATCGGCCGCTTTGGTCTCGGCCAGTGCGGCTTTCTTGACGTTGATGAGGACCTCAAGTTGGCCAACCCGGGCGACTAATGCCGCTAGATCACCGACAAAAGCCGGCTCGGTCAGGGCGGCACGAATCCTGCCCACCGTCGCCTGCGCCTGCGCTGGTGTTGCTCGATCGTCTGCCAGGCGTTTGGCAGCCAGGTCAATCTCGGTGACCAAATCCGCGTACTTGTTCGTAAAGAACTCCATTGCCTGCGCGGGGTTCCCGGTCGCCCACTGCCCGACCTGCCGCTCGCTGCCGTCGGGCAGTCTGAGGAAGACCGCGCCGTCGTCGGCAATCCGGCCGAAGTTCGCTGCCGGCGCAGGCTGTGGGCGTACCCCCGGGGACGGCGCCGGTTTGGGCGCTGGGGGTGGTGTCGGAGTGGACATCAGCCGTTCCTCACGGTTGCAGACTTGATGATGAGCGGTTGGTTGGGCGGGCCGTCAGCAGGTCCGGTCGTGGACGCGGACGACACACCTTGGGAAGCAACGTACTGAACAACGTCCAGGCCGCCGGTCACCTGCCCGACGATCGTGTAGTCCGGCTGCAGTGGGCTGTCCTGGTAGACCAAGAAGAATTGGCTGCCACCGGTGCCTTTGCCCGCGTTGGCCATCGCAACCGTGCCAGCCGGGTAGCTGGCCACACCATTCGCTCCAGCCTTGGGCAGGTTCTCTTCCGGCAGCTTGAACCCAGGACCTCCCTGGCCATCCAGACTGGGTGATCCGCACTGCACGACGAAGATGCCCTCGACCGTCAGCCGATGGCAGCTGTTGTTGTCGTACCAGCCCTGATCGGCCAGGAATGCGATCGCGTTGGAGGTCTTCGGTGCCTGCGCAACGTCAAGGTCGATGACGATGGATCCGCAATTGGTGCCCAGGGTCATGGTCGCTCCTGGCTTAAGGCCTTCATCTGTGGCCTTCGTGAAGCTCTTGGTCTGCTTGCTCGGCGTTGCGTCGGTGCAACTGACGTTTTGGGGCGTCGGGATCGGCGCTGGGGCGGCACTGGCGCTGGCGGGGGCGGCATCGCTCGCCGGCGCCGTTGTGGGGGTGCTTTCCGGCCAGGCGGCAAAGATGATTCCACCCACGACGATCAGGCCGAAGACGATTCCCGCAGCCCACAGAGCACGCGCCCGGTTCTGCTGCCGTTGGGCAGCGCGACGGGCAGCTTGGCGCTCGGCCTTCGCTCGGGCTACCTGCCTCGCGCGCTTGTCGCTGACCAACGTCGGGTTCCTCTCAAAGTGGCATGTCGGGCAAGGTAGGAGTGTAGGTCGCAAGTGCTGCGGACGAGGTCGTTACCCTCGTGCACGTGTTCATCGTTGGATTTCCGGCTGGCCCATGGGCGACCAATTGCTATGTCGTTGCTGCTGGCCCTGGCCAAGAGTGCATCGTGATAGATCCAGGTAAGGATGCCGCGCCCGGAGTCGACGACCTTGTTGCTGAGCATAAGCTCAAGCCTGTTGCGGTGGTGCTCACCCACGGTCATATCGATCACATGTGGTCGGTGTTTCCGGTATGCGAGGCACGCGACATCCCGGCATTCATCCACCCCGGCGACCGCGAACTGCTCAGCAACCCACTGGCTGGGATCTCCGGTGAAACCGCCGCAGCCTTCGCTGAGATGACCGGTGGTCGCATGCAGTTCAGCGAGCCGGACGACGTCCGCGAACTCGCCGATCAGGAACTGATCGAATTGGCTGGGGTGACCTTGCGGGTGGACCATGCGCCCGGCCACACCCCTGGGTCAGTGTCGTTCCTGGCACCGGCCGGCGACGACTACCCCCCGATCATGTTCAGCGGCGACCTGCTGTTCGCCGGATCCATCGGCCGCACCGACCTGCCCGGGGGAGACTCCGCGCAGATGATGGACTCACTGGCACGAGTGGTTCTGCCACTCGACGATTCCACTGCCGTGCTTCCCGGCCACGGCGGGACCACCACCATCGAGCGGGAACGCGCGACCAATCCGTTCCTGGTCCAACTCGCCGATGTCGGCGCACCAATCGTTGACTTGCCCGCGAACCAGCGGGGGCTGTAGCCGGTGGCCACTCGATTCCAATCGCCGAAAGGCGTCGCTGAGTACATGCCACCGGAGTCATCCGCGTTTCTTGCCGTGCGTGACGCTCTCGCGGGGCCGGCCACACGCGCGGGCTACGGCTACCTTGAGTTGCCCGTCTTTGAGGACACCGCGCTCTACGTCCGTGGCGTGGGGGAGTCCACTGACGTCGTCAGCAAGGAGATGTACACCTTCGATGATCGTGGCGGCCGATCAATCTCCCTTCGGCCGGAGGGGACCGCAGGGGTTGTTCGTGCTGTGGTCGAGCACGGCCTCGACCGAGCGGGGCTGCCGGTCAAAGTTTGGTACGCGGGACCGTTCTTCCGGGCCGAGCGACCGCAACAGGGCCGCTATCGGCAGTTCCACCAAGTCGGGCTAGAAGCGCTGGGGGCCGAGGACCCCGCCCTCGATGCCGAGGTCATCGCACTGGCCGACGAGGGCTTCCGCTCGCTGGGCCTATCGGGGTACCGTCTGCTGCTCAACTCGGTGGGTGACACGCAAACGCGGACGCGGTACCGCGAGGCTTTGACCGATTATCTCGCCACACTCGACCTCGACGAGGCGACGCGTCAGCGCGCCGAGCTCAACCCCATGCGCGTGTTGGACGACAAACGACCTTCGCTACAGCAGGCGATCGCTGCCGCACCCGAGCTCGCAGATGTCATGTCCGCTGACGCGGCGGACTACCACGAGCAAGTTCAGTCCTACCTGCGCGCCCTGGGCATCGAGTGGGTGGACAGCCCTCGGCTTGTCCGCGGCTTGGACTACTACTCCCGCACCACCTTCGAGTTCGTCCACGATGGCCTCGGGGCCCAGTCGGCGATCGGCGGTGGCGGTCGGTACGACGGGCTGATGGCCGCGCTCGGTGGTCAGGAGTTGTCCGGCATCGGGTACGGAATCGGAGTGGATCGGACACTGCTGGCGTGTCGGGCAGAAGGTCTGCGAATCGGCGACGAGCGGCGGTGCGAGGTGTTCCTGATCCCCATGGGAGGCGCGGCCAAACGTCCGCTGGTTCAACTTGCGGCGCAGTTGCGGGGCATGGGTGTGTCGGTCGATCTCGCCTACGGAGACCGAAGCGTCAAAGGCGCCATGCGCGCCGCTGACCGGGCCGGTGCGCGACTCGCCGTCGTGCTCGGGGAGCGCGAACTTGCGGCTGGCACGGTGGAAGTCAAGGACCTTACCGATGGACAACAACAGACGATTGCCTGGCAAGACGTCGCAACCACAGTTCAGGAGATGCTTTCCCGATGATGCGCACCCATGGAGCCGGAACCCTTCGAGCCGGCGACGCCGGTATCGAGGTGACGCTCGCGGGTTGGGTGTCACGTCGCCGTGACCACGGGGGTGTGGCGTTTGTCGATATCCGTGACTCATCCGGCGTGTCCCAAGTGGTGATTCGCGAGGAGCATGTCGCGCGCGACCTGCGGCCGGAGTCATGTGTTCAGATCACTGGCGACGTTGCCATCAGGCCCGCTGGCAACGAGAACGCGGAGATCCCGACTGGTGACATCGAGGTCATGGCGACCACGGTGAATGTGCTCAGCGAGGCCGCACCACTGCCTTTCGGCGTCGATGAGTACGCCGAGGTTGGCGAGGAAGCTCGGCTGCGGTGGCGGTACTTGGATCTGCGGCGTCCCGGCCCGGCGCGCGCACTGCGGATGCGCAGCGAGGTCAACCGGCTTGCCCGCGACGTGCTGCTCGAGCGTGGCTTCGTCGAGGTCGAGACCCCAACCCTGACACGATCCACGCCCGAAGGCGCCCGCGACTTCCTCGTTCCGGCCCGCCTGCGTCCAGGCTCGTGGTACGCACTGCCACAGTCACCCCAACTGTTCAAACAACTGCTGATGGTGGCCGGTTTCGAGAAGTACTTTCAGATCGCTCGCTGCTACCGCGACGAGGACTTCCGGGCCGATCGGCAGCCTGAGTTCACCCAACTCGACATCGAGATGAGCTTCGTTGATCAAAGTGACGTGATCGAGGTATCCGAAGCGGTCGTGCGCGCGCTGTGGTCCGGGGTGCGCGGTTTCGAGATCCCAACCATCCCGACGATGACCTACGGCGAGGCCATGACGCGCTTCGGCACCGACAAACCGGATCTGCGATTCGACATCGAGATCGTGGAGATGACCCAGTACTTCGCCGAGACCCCATTCCGGGTGTTCAAAGCGCCGTACGTTGGCGCCGTCGTCATGCCCGGTGGAGCGTCGCAGCCGCGACGCACGTTCGACGCCTGGCAGGAGTGGGCCAAGCAGCGCGGTGCACGCGGGCTGGCCTACGTCATCGTGGGAGATGACGGTGAACTATCCGGGCCGGTCGCCAAGAACCTGTCCGATGCAGAGCGCGACGGACTGGCAGCCGCTGTTGGCGCTGTTCCAGGTGACTGCGTGTTCTTCGCGGCGGGTGGAGCTGGCGCGGCTCGCGGTCTGCTCGGCGCGGCCAGGGTCGAGATTGCCGAGCGGTTGGACCTCATCGACCGCGAGCAGTGGTCGTTCGTGTGGATCGTCGACGCCCCGATGTTCGAAGCCATCGAGTTACCCGGCGGTACCACTGGTTGGACCTCGGTCCATCATCCATTTACCTCTCCGAACGATGACTGGATCGGCACCTTCGAGCAGTCACCTGGGGATGCGTTGGCCTCTGCCTATGACCTGGTCTGCAACGGCAACGAGATCGGCGGCGGTTCGATCCGTATTCACCGGGCCGATGTGCAGGAGCGGGTATTCGAACTGCTCGGCCTGTCAGCGGCAGAGGCACAGGAGCAGTTTGGCTTTCTGCTCGAGGCGTTCAACTACGGTCCGCCGCCACACGGCGGCGTTGCTTTCGGGTGGGACCGAATCTGCATGCTGTTGGCCGATGCGCCGTCGCTTCGTGACGTGATCGCCTTTCCCAAGACCGGTGCTGGTTTTGATCCCCTCACCTCAGCTCCTGCACCGATCACTGACGCCCAGCGGGCCGAAGCTGGCGTAGACGCCAAACCCGAACCGGAGGAATAGACACTCGTTCGCCACCATTGACATAGCCTGGCCAGGTGACCGGAACCGACACACCCAGCCTGTTCGGCGAAGCTTCCGATCCTGATCGGCCCGGCGCGCCGTTGGCCGCCAGGATGCGACCAAAGTCGCTGGCTGAGGTGGTTGGTCAACAGCACGTCTTGGGTGAGCAAAGCCCGCTCGGGCGCATGCTGTCCGGCGAAGGCGCACCAACCCGCAGTTCACTGATTCTGTGGGGTCCGCCCGGCACCGGCAAGACCACCCTCGCGATGCTCGTTGCACGAGCGACTGGCGATCGGTTCGTCGAGTTGTCGGCAGTCACCGCCGGCGTCAAGGATGTTCGCGCGGTCATTCAGGCGGCCAAACTTGAGCTCGAGCTGCGTAGCCGCGGAACGGTCCTGTTCATCGACGAGGTTCACCGCTTCTCCAAAACTCAGCAAGACGCCCTGCTGCCAGCAGTGGAAAACGGGTGGGTCACCTTGGTCGCGGCGACCACCGAGAACCCCTCGTTCGCGGTCATCGCGCCGTTGCTGTCCCGTAGCTTGCTGGTGCCACTGCGCTCGCTGGAGGACGAGGACGTTGCGGCCGTCATTAATCACGCGGTCACTGCCGAGAATGGGCTAGCAGGCCGGATAACCATCTCGGAGGAGGCGTTGCCGCACCTCGTACGGATCGGCGGCGGCGACGCGCGAAGGGCGCTCACGATTCTGGAGTCCGCCGCCGCGAGCGTTCAGTCCGGCGGCTCAGTTGAGGTGGAGGGAATCGAGCAGGCCGTTGCCCACGCTGTACCCCGCTATGACCGGGACGGCGATCAGCACTACGACGTCACCAGCGCGCTGATCAAGAGTGTCCGCGGTAGTGACGTTGACGCCGCGCTGCACTACCTGGCGAGGATGGTGGTGGCCGGTGAAGATCCACGGTTCATCGCGCGGCGGTTGGTGATTCTGGCCAGTGAGGACATCGGCATGGCCGATCCGAGCGCGCTCCAAACGGCTATTGCGGCCATGCACGCGGTCTCTTTTATCGGGCTACCCGAGGCGCGAATCACACTCGCCCACGCCGTAGTGCATTTGAGTTTGGCGCCCAAGTCCAATCGGGTCTACACCGCGATCAATGCGGCGATCGCCGACGTCGAGGCTGGTTTGGCTGGCGCAGTGCCAGCGCCGCTGCGCGATGGATCGAGTTCTGCGGCGCGATCGCAGGGCGCGGGCGAGGGTTACCGCTACCCGCACGACGAGGAGGCGGGAATCGCCGCCTTCCAATACGCTCCCACCGCTGTTGCTGACAAGCAGTACTACCAGCCGACCACACGCGGGGCCGAAGCTCGGGCGGCCGAATTGAATATTGGTATTCGAAAGAGCCTGGGTCGGCGCACCTGATGAAGGTACGCTGATCGGGAGAACAGCGGGAGGTTCTCATCGGGTGGTAGCAATACGGGTAGTAGCCACACGGCCGGTAGCAAGTGGCAACAAAACGGGTGGTACCAAAACACAATCGGGTCGCGCCGAATCGGTTTGACTAGGCAGCGACCGGGGGAGAATGCGACAGTGAGCAGAACTTTCTGGGTAGCAGTAGGTGCAGTTGGCGGCGTGTATGCGTACCGCCGTGGGCAACGGGCGGCCGCAGAGGCACGCGAACGCGGTTTGGTTGGCAACGTGCAGGCCGCCGCCGGTGCGGCAGTCTCCATCGCCAACGGAACAAGCAAGCTTGTCGCGTTGGCTGGTCAGGGTAGTGGCTATGGCCAGGCACTGGATGCTCAAGTCGATCCAGCTGTCGAGCGCGTTCAGGTCATGCCGGTACGTCGTACGCCGCTGAGTCGCCAGGATGCGCGGGTGCCCTCAACGGCGATGAAGCTCGAGGCCTTGAACCCCGAGTCCGTGGTCGATGTTCGCAACATTTCCTCACGTGCGACTGGCTAGCTGACGAGCAACGCGAACGTCAGCTCCACACCCCGAGGTCTCTGGTTCCAATCGCGACCAGGGTCAGCCCTGCGACGAAAAGAATGCCCGGCACGATGCTGCCGCTGTGTTTCAGTACGAAACTCCTGCCTCGATTGAGCCAGGGCGTCAGCTGGCGTCGGAAGATCAACGCGAGCAGCGATATGACGATGAACGTGCTGCTGGCCACCAGGGCAGTCACCAACACCGCTGTGGCCTGCTCAAACAGGTCCAACTGCCCGCGATGGATGAACAGGGCTGCTGCCAACCAGTAGGCAATGTTGGTGACGTTGAGCAAGCCGAAGATGAATCCGAGTTGGGCGGCCTGTCGAGGTGTAGCCGTCGACGCACGGTTGAGAAACGCAGCCGACTTGTCAGCTCCCGAGGTTGACTGATTGTGCCGGGACCGACTCCACAAGATCACTGCGGCGATCGCCATGAGCGAGCCAAGGATGACGCCGACGTATCCGACGACGGATCTCTCGTTGGCGCTGAATTGGATGCCCAGCAGTAGGTGGACGAGCGGCACAGAGACCGCAATTGCAACGAATTGACACGTGAACCACGTCGCCGTGAAGCTCAGCGCCGAACGGGCGGGGTGGTTGTTCAGCAGCATCACGCCGAGCGCGGCGAGTGGTAACGGACTAGTCGCCAACCCCCAACCCATCCACGCGCACAGCAGCAACGTGGTTCCAAAGCTGGTCATGGCGACAGCCTTGCTGACATGGGCACGGCGCTCAGTTTGCCCGCACAGGCGGTAAAGTCGAGACTCGAACCGCTGCACGCACTGCGTGTAGTCGCGGGGAACCCGAGTCCACGGGAACTCCTCGCTTCGGCTGCCAACAGGTGTTGGACAGCTCGGCCACTGACTGGGAGTTCGCGCACAGATGGAATCTGCAGAGATCAGACGCCGATTCCTGGCGTTCTTTCAAGAGCGTGGACACACAGTGGTACCCAGTGCGCCGTTGCCGCTCGACGATCCGACTCTGTTGTTTGTCAACGCCGGAATGGTGCCATTCAAGCCGTACTTCCTCGGTGAAGCGCCGCCACCCTACCGAACAGCAACCAGCGTTCAGAAGTGCGTGCGAACCCTCGATATTGACGAGGTCGGCAAGACCACTCGGCACGCCTCTTTCTTTCAGATGTGCGGCAACTTCTCGTTCGGTGACTACTTCAAGTCCGGGGCGATTCCGCTGGCCTGGGACTTGCTCACGGCATCGGTGGAGCAGGGCGGTTACGGGCTGGCCAAGGATCGCCTGTGGGTCACCGTGTACGAGGACGATGACGAGAGCGAGCGACTGTGGCTTGAGTTGACCGACGTCCCTGCCGAAAGGATTCAGCGACGCGGTAAAGCCGACAATTTCTGGTCCATGGGCGTGCCCGGGCCCTGCGGACCGTGCAGCGAGATCTACTACGACCGCGGTCCCGAGCACGGCCGGGAGGGCGGTCCGATTGCTGACGAAGACCGTTATCTGGAGATCTGGAACCTGGTCTTTATGCAATCCGAACGCGGCGAGGGCCAGGGCAAACAGGACTACCCGATCCTGGCAGATCTGCCTGCCAAGAACATCGATACCGGAGCGGGCCTGGAACGGATAGCGGCGTTACTGCAGGGTGTCGACAACATCTACGAGATCGACACCTCTCGGGTAGTGCTGGACAAGGCCACTGCGATTACCGGCAAGCATTACGGCGACAACGAGGCTGATGACGTGGCGCTGCGGGTCATCGCCGACCACTCGCGCACATGCACGTTCATCATTGGCGATGGCGTTCTGCCGGGGAACGAGGGTCGCGGGTACGTCTTGCGCAGACTCACTCGCCGGGTGATCAACAAGATGCGTTTGCTCGGGGCCACTCAGCCGGTGATGGCAGACCTCGTCGAGGCGGTCGTTGCCTCGATGGGCCCACAGTACCCAGAGTTGATAGCGGACAAGGAGCGCATCCAAGCGATTGTCACCACTGAGGAGAGGGCGTTTCTAGAGACGTTGCGGTCAGGAACCGCGATCTTCCAGACCGCCGTCGACGATTTGCACAAGTCCGGTTCCACCACGTTGCCGGGATCCAAGGCGTTCTTGCTGCACGACACCTATGGGTTCCCCATTGATCTGACGCTGGAGATGGCGGGCGAAGCGGGTCTGGATGTCGATCAAGCGGGATTCCGGGCGCTCATGGAGGATCAGCGTTTCCGGGCCAAGGAGGATGCGCGCAGTAAGAAGTCCGGCCTGGCCGACCTGAGTGTCTTCCGGGCAATTCTGGACTCCGATGGGGCTACCGACTGGTTGGCCTACGAGGGACTGGACTGCGAATCCCGGGTAGTCGGAATCATCAAGGAGGCACAGGCTGTCCCCGCGCTTGGCGAGGGTGAGGTGGGCACGGTGGTGCTCGACCGCACCACCTTCTACGCGGAGTCCGGCGGACAACATGCCGATGCCGGAGTTCTCACCGGTGACGGTGTCGAGATCGAGGTCATCGACGTGCAGCGGCCAGTCAAGGGACTCGTCGCGCACAAGGTTCGGGTGCTGCGCGGGGAAGTAGCCCTTGATCAGCAGGTGCACGCCCAGGTCGACCCAGCCTGGCGCCGCGATGCCCGGCAAGCCCACTCCGGTACCCACATTGTGCACGCAGCACTGCGTGAGGTGCTGGGCCCGACTGCGCTGCAGTCGGGTTCGTTCAACCGCCCGGGCTATTTGCGACTTGACTTCGCCTGGAGTGCGCCGCTGACCCGCCAGCTTCGCTCTTCGGTTGAGGAGGTGTCCAACCGCGCTGTACGCGACGATCTGCCGGTCGGGGTGCAGTACATGACGTTGGCCGAGGCAAAGAAAGCTGGCGCCCTGGCTCTGTTCGGCGAGACCTACGGCGACAGTGTTCGGGTGGTGGAGATCGGCGGTCCTTGGTCCCGTGAGCTGTGCGGGGGAACGCACGTCTCAGCGAGTTCGCAGATCGGCCCGATCGCGGTGTCGGGGGAATCGTCGATTGGCTCTGGAACCCGCCGCATCGAGGCGACGGTCGGACTGCCGGCGTTCGCATACCTCGCGCGGGAGCGGGACATGGTCGCGCAACTTGCCGAGATGCTCAACGTGTCCGCTGACGTGCTACCGGAGCGGGTCGCCGGGATGGTCGCACGGTTGAAGGACGCCGAAAGGGAGCTAGCCAAGACCAAGCAAGCGAATTTGGCATCCAACCTGACCTCGATCTTGGGAAGTCACATCGACATCGGCGACGTCCGACTCTGGACCTTCCGTGCTCCGGATGATTTGGGTGGCGGCGAGCTACGGGACCTGATCCAGCGGGGCATCGGCCTGACCCGTCCCGATATCCCGGTCGCGATGGTGGGGTCGTCAGAAGCTGGCGGCAAGTTGTCACTCGTTGCGGCAGTCAACGATTTGGGTAGGGATCGAGGCATTAACGCCTCGGACGTACTCAAGGCAGCGCTACCGTCGATTGACGGTCGTGGTGGCGGCAAAGCGGACATCGCCCAAGGCGGGGGCACCCGCCCGGCAGGTCTGAACGATGCGTTCGTAGCGGTCACCGACTACGTACGATCGGTCGCAGGTTAGAAGTGCGCCCGGGCATCCGGTTCGGCGTTGACGTGGGGTCAGTGCGCGTAGGAGTTGCCCGAAGCGATGCCAGTGGATCTCTGGCCGTGCCTGTCGCGACCCTGCGCCGCGGCAAGGGCGATCTTGCCGCGTTGGTGACGTTGGTGGCCGAGTACGAACCCCTTGAGGTGCTAGTTGGCATGCCGCTGTCCATGTCTGGCCAGCCTGGCAAGGCGGCTGCGTTGGCGACACGGTACGCCGAGGCGTTGGCTGCGGCGATCGCGCCCACCCCGGTCCTGATGGTCGATGAGCGGCTGAGCACCGTCCAGGCCCAGCGTGGCCTGCATGAAGCTGGCAGAACGACTCGCCAGGGCAGATCCGTGGTGGATCAGGCTGCGGCTGTCATCATCGTTCAGCACGCCCTTGACGCCGAACGGGCCACCGGAGAGCCCCTCGGCACGAATGTAAGGACGCCATGAGCCAGCTTGGCCTGACCATGACGAATCATCCTGAAAGCGAAGACCCGACGCCGGGACGCAGACGTTCACGCGTGGCGATCTGGATTGCGCTAGTCACTGTTTTCGCTCTGGTCGCCGGTGGCGCTGTCGTCGCCTACATCTTCGTTTTGAAGCCCGCACCCGATTACCCGGGTCCAGGGCAAGGCGAAGTCACGGTGCAGGTGTCACAGGGGCAATCGATTCCTGCCATCGCCGATGAACTGAAGGCCAAGGACGTGGTGCTGTCCACTGAGGCGTTCGTTGATGCGGCCAGTGGGGATGATCGTGCTCGTGGGATCCAGACAGGCTTCTTCAAGATGAAGGAACAAATGACCGCTTCCGGCGCGCTCGGCATCCTGTCCGATCCTGCCAATCTGATCCAGAGCGTCGTTGTTGTTCCAGAAGGCGCTACGGCAACCGACATCGCCCAAGCTGCCGCGGATGCGACAAAGATTTCGGTCGAGCAGTTCAATGCGCTGATCAAAGACCCCAGCGACCTGGGTTTGCCCGCGTACGCAAGGAATGACGTCGAGGGCTATCTGTACCCCGCAACCTACGACTTCGGTCCCGATGCGACCGCGACAAGCATCTTCAAGGCGATGATCGACAAGTTCAAGTCCGTCGCCACGGAGATCGACTTGGTCAAGCGTGCGGCCGCGATCGGCCAAAGCCCGCATGACATCGTCACCGTCGCGAGCATTCTCGAGAAGGAGGGCTACGAGAACTACTTCGCCCAAATCTCGCGAACCATCTACAACCGCCTGGCCGCCCCCATGCGGTTGCAGTTGGATTCCACCGTCAACTACGGACTGGGCACCAGCCAGGAAGAACTGACTGGAGCGCAACTCAAGCAGGACACCCCGTACAACACGTACCTGCACGACGGACTGCCCCCAACCCCCATCAACAGCCCTGGTCAGGCCGCGCTGGTGGCCGCACTTGACCCTGCGCCGGGTGACTGGACGTATTTCCTGTCCATCCCTGGCACCAAGGAGATGCGCTTCACCAACAGTTACAAGCAGTTCCTTAAGGACCAAGAGGACATGCGTGCTGCGTTCGATAAGCAGTCCAGCGGTCAGTAGCAGTGTCTGACGCACCCACCACCCGACGCGCTGCTGTGTTGGGCTCGCCGATCACCCACTCGCTGTCTCCGACCTTGCACCGTGCTGCGTACGCCGAGTTGGGTCTGGATTGGCGGTACGACGCTCTGGAAGTCACCGCGGATCAGCTGACCGCATTCCTCGGGTCGCTGGACTCTGACTGGGTCGGTTTGTCGCTGACGATGCCGCTCAAAGAGGCAGTGATTCCCTTGCTCGATGAGGTCTCTGCCGTCGCAGCGCGAACCCACGCCGTCAACACGGTGGTATTCGAGGATCGGGCAGACGGTCGAATCACATGCGGGTACAACACCGACGTGGCCGGGATTGCCTGGGCACTGGTCGAAGGTGGTGTGAAGGCTGACGCCTCGGTGCTGGCGGGCCAGAGCGTGGCACTGCTGGGGGCGGGGGCAACGACTCGCTCGGCATTGGTCGCACTCGGGCAGTTGGGCGTGGCATCGGTGACGGTGAGTGCTCGCCGGACACAGGCGGCACATGCACTGGCACCTTTCGCCCAGGATGCTGGACTCGACTTGGTCATTGTGCCGTGGGAGCGCGCCGATGAGCTTCTGCTCAGCGACATTCTGGTCAGCACGCTGCCAGCTCACGCCGCCGACCGGTTGTCGCTCGACGTGCCCAATGAGCCGGGAGTCCTGCTGGACGTGGTCTATTCGCCCTGGCCAACCGACCTCGCGGAATCCTGGCAAAGCCAGGGTGGAACGGCAATTGGCGGGTTGGCGATGCTGGTTGGACAGGCTGCGGAGCAGGTCCGGTTGATGACCGGGCAGGACGCGCCAATAGACGCGATGCTGACCGCCGGTCGACGCGCCCTGGAAGCCAACTAGGCGCATCGTTAGTGAGCTTTCCACAGGGGTGGTCGCGACAGGGCGCGGATGACGTGACAGAACCCTAGGGTTGGCGTTGTGATGATCGTGGTCGTTGTTTCCGTGCTGTCCGGGATGCTGGTCGGTTGGTTCGCGAGAACGATCTGCGCGCGATTTGTCGGAGTTCCGATATCCGCAGCACCTGTCCTCACGGCACCGGTGGTGGGGCTGGTCGCGGGGCTGACCGCATGGGGGATCGGGGCGACGTGGGAGCTGCCGGCATTCCTATGGATAGCGGTCGTTGGCTCGTTGTTGGCCGTGATAGATGTCGAACATCACCGACTGCCCGACCGGTTGACCCTCACTTCGATCCCCGCCGTTGGCCTGCTGTTGTTCCTTCCGGCCGTTGTTGCCGGATCGTGGTCCTGCTATGGCAGGGCGTGGCTCGGAGCGCTGGCAATGTTCGGTTTCTACTTCATCCTCGCGCTGATCTATCCGGCTGGGATGGGTATGGGCGATGTCAAGCTCGCGGCCATGCTCGGGCTGGGACTGGGCTTCCTGGGCTGGAAGTTCGTGGTGATCGGCTTGTTCGCGGCCTTCTTCATCGGCGCCCTGGTCAGTCTCGTTCTGTTGGCTCTGCGGCGTGCGAACCGCAAGACCGCGATCCCATTTGGCCCGTTCATGCTGGCCGGAGCCCTGGTCGCCGTGCTGTACGCCGAACGAATCACCGAGTTATACGTATCCACGCCGGTCAGCTAATTGCAAGAGACATGGAACAATGGCCGAATGCTTCGTTGGTTGACCGCAGGTGAGTCGCACGGCCCCGCACTCGTAGCGATTCTGGAAGGAATGCCTGCGGGCGTCGCGACCACCAGTTCTGACATCGTCGACGAGCTCGCACGTCGACGCCTCGGCGCCGGGCGCGGTGCCCGGATGAAGTTCGAGCGCGACGAGGTTCGCGTCGTTGGTGGAATTCGTCATGGTCTGACCCAGGGCGGTCCGATTGCCATTGAGATCGCCAATAGTGAGTGGCCCAAGTGGGACAAGGTCATGGCTGCCGATCCGGTCGACGCCGACGAACTTGCGGGCATTGCCCGCAACGCGGCACTGACCCGACCGCGTCCGGGTCATGCTGACTTGGCTGGTATGCAGAAGTACGACTTCAATGACGCGCGCCCGATCTTGGAGCGTGCCAGTGCCCGCGAGACGGCAGCCCGTGTCGCGCTCGGCGCCGTCGCTCGCAACTTTCTGCGCCAGGCACTCGATGTCACCCTGGTCAGTCATGTGGTTTCGCTGGGGAGGGTGGAGGCACCATCGGACCGCCAGCCAGGTTTCGCCGACCTGGCCGCCCTCGATGCAGACCCGGTCCGGTGCTTCGATCCTGCGGCCAGTGCTGCGATGCAGGACGAGATCGAGGCCGCTCGTCGCGAGGGGGACACTCTCGGAGGCGTCGTGGAGGTCGTTGTCGATGGCCTGCCGCCCGGCCTGGGTTCACACGTTCATTGGGATCGTCGCCTCGACTCGCGGTTGGCGGGCGCACTCATGGGGATTCAGGCAATCAAGGGCGTTGAGCTGGGAGACGGATTTGACCTAGCGTCCTCGCGCGGTTCGCAGGCGCACGACGAGATCATCCGCACCGCTGACGGTATCCGGCGCGCGTCGGGTCGATCTGGTGGAACCGAAGGCGGCATGTCCACCGGTGAACGGCTGCGCGTGCGCGCGGCGATGAAGCCCATTTCAACCGTCCCCCGCGCGTTGCGCACGGTTGATACGGCCACCGGTGAGGAAACGCGGGCGCACAATCAGCGCTCCGACGTGTGTGCGGTCCCCGCGGCCGGCATCGTTGCCGAGGCGATGGTCGCGCTCGTACTTGCCGATGTCGCATTGGAGAAGTTCGGGGGCGACAGCCTCAGTGAGACCCGTCGCAATTCCCGCGGTTACTTGGACGGACTGACGATCCGATGAGTCCTGCGGTGGTCCTGGTCGGTGCTCCCGGTGCTGGCAAGACCACGGTCGGCGATGCTCTTGCTACGCGGTTAGGTGTGCCATTTGCGGACACCGACCGACTCATTGAGTTGGCCGAGGGTCAGACCGTCGGCGATATCTTCATCCAATCCGGCGAGGACCACTTCCGGGAACGTGAGCGAGCCGTGGTCCGCCAGGCACTCGTCGAGCAGGTTGGCGTTGTGGCGCTGGGTGGCGGCGCGGTAATGGATCCCGACCTGCGGGCTGAGCTGGCCAACATCACGACCGTGTGGCTTCGGGTCACGTCCGACGTTGCCGCGAGCAGGGTAGGCCTGAACGCGGCCAGGCCGGTCTTACTCGGAAATGTGCGGGGTCGGATGGTGTCTTTGCTCAAGGAGCGCGTGCCTCTCTACGAGGAGGTTGCCAACATCGCCGTTGACACCGATGAGTTGGCCATCGATGACGTCGTGCAGGCCATCATCGATGGGCTCGCCCTGGAGGACCAGTGACCAGCAGTATGTCCGGCGAGGCGACCATCCGGGTTGACGCGGAGACAAGCTACGACGTCATCGTTGGATCGGGCCTAGGGCCCAGACTGCTCAGTGCCGTTGACGATGCGGTCGCGAGGGTGGCGATCATTCATCCACCGACACTGAGAGCGACGGCGGACGTCCTGCGGGAGGATCTCGCGGCCGCTGGCAAGGACGCGATCACGATCGAGATCCCCGACGGGGAGAAGGCGAAGGCCTCTGACGTTGCTGCTTACTGCTGGTCGGTGCTTGGCCAGTCGTCATTTACCCGCACTGACCTGATCATCGGCCTCGGCGGCGGGGCCACGACCGACTTGGCGGGCTTCGTCGCAGCCACCTGGCTGCGCGGCGTGCCACTGATTCAGGTGCCCACCACGCTGCTGGCGATGGTCGATGCCGCCGTTGGTGGCAAGACCGGAATCAATACCGAAGAGGGCAAGAACCTGGTGGGCGCCTTCTATCCACCGGAGCTGGTTATCTGCGATCTGGCGACTCTTGCGACCATGCCAGCGCTCGATTACATCAGCGGCATGGCTGAGGTGGTGAAGGCAGGCTTTATTAAGGACCCCGCCATCCTGGACCTGATCGAGGCAGATCCAATTGCGGCGGCAGATCCGAACGCGGACGTGGTGTTCGAGCTCGTGACCCGGGCAATCCAAGTGAAGGCTGACGTGGTGTCGGCTGATTTCCGCGAGGTCGTGGGCGGGCCAACCGGCGGGGGGATTGGTCGCGAATTGCTGAACTACGGCCACACCCTTGCCCACGCGATCGAACGGGTGGAGGGCTACCGCTGGCGGCATGGCGCAGCGGTCAGCGTGGGAATGGTCTACGCCGCCGAGGTTGCGAACCTTGGCGGCCGCCTCCCCGACCGGGTCGTCGATCGGCACCGGGCGGTGCTGACGTCACTGGGGCTGCCCATCACCTACCAGGGCGGCCGGTGGGATGAACTTCTCGCGGCGATGAAGCGCGACAAGAAGACTCGCGGTGACATGCTCCGATTCATCGTCCTTGAGGATGTCGCGAAAGCAGCCGTCATGGAGGGCCCGGATCCGGTCATACTGGTCGCGGCCTACGACCAGGTCAGCGCTTGATCGATTCAGCCGCAACAGAACCGGGGAACAATAGTGACTGAGGCCAAGAGCGTGACTGACGAAGCCCCGTTGAGCACTGTGCTCGTGCTCAATGGGCCAAACCTCGCGCGCCTGGGTACTCGTGAGCCCGACGTGTACGGCGCGGCGAGCTATTCCGATCTGGTCACGTTGTGTCAGGTCGCTGCTGCCGAACTCGGACTTGCCGCCGATGTGCGCCAGACGGACTCCGAGGCCGAACTGATCAGTTGGATCAACGAGGCGGTTGATGCCGAACTGCCCGTGGTGCTCAACCCGGCCGCCTTCACGCACTACTCCTACGCGTTGCGTGACGCCTGTGCCCAGCACACCGCGCCGCTCGTTGAGGTTCACCTGAGCAATCCCGCGGCGCGCGAGGAGTTTCGGCACACCTCGGTTATCTCGGCGGTGGCCTCGGGGACTATCGCTGGCTTTGGCACCGAGTCCTACGTTCTTGCGCTGCGCGCGGTCGCCGGACTTGCCCCACGTGCCTGACTTCACCAGCCGGCGCGCCCGGGCCTTCACCAGACTCGGTGCGGGAACGGACTACCAGGCACTGTTGGTCACCGATGGTCCAGGGGTGGCGTGGCTCACCGGCTTCTCCGGCAGTAACGGATCGGTGCTGCTGACAGGTGCGCAGAGTTGGCTGGCAACCGACGGTCGGTACCGCGAACAGGCCGCAACACAGAGTCCCGGCGTCGAATTGCTCATCGATCGCCGGACCGACGTGGCGTTGCTGACCAAAGCGCGCGAACTCGGAGTCGCTGCCGTCGCGGTGGCATCGGATTTCGTGACCTTGGCGATGATGGATTCATGGCGTCAGGCGGGCGCGCAATTGGCGCACGTGGTTGCGATCGCGCCAGTTGTGGATGCGCTTCGGGTGGTCAAGGACGCCCGGGAGATCGAGACTCTGCGTGAGGCCTGCCGGATCTCGACGGTAGCGCTCACGACACTGGTCGACGAGGTCCGCGTCGGAATGACTGAGTTGTCGCTGGCACGCCGACTTGAGCAGCTGATGGGGCAGGCAGGCGCCGACGACCGAGCGTTCCCCACGATCGTCGCGACCGGATCGAACAGCGCCATTCCCCACCACGAACCCACCGATCGCGCGGTCGCGTCCGGTGACCTACTCAAGATTGATTTCGGTGCTCGCGTGGCTGGGTATCACGCCGACTGCACCCGGACCTTCGTGGTCGGGGCCGACCCACAGGACTGGCAGTTGGAGATTCACGGCGTGGTCGCACGCGCTGCCGCTGCCGGACGAGCCGCGTTGCAACCGGGTGCCGAGGTTGCCGCGGTCGATGCGGTGGCGCGAGGTGTGATTGCCGAAGCTGGCTACGCCGAGCAGTTCAGTCACGGGCTGGGACACGGCGTTGGGCTCCAGATCCACGAGGCGCCGCTGTTCGCGGCAGCTTCCGTCGGTACCCTTGCCGAAGGCGTGGTGGCGACCATCGAGCCCGGGATCTACCTGGCGGGCCGTGGCGGCGTCCGAATCGAAGACACCTGCCTGGTTGCCGACGGTGGTCCCGTCCCGTTGACCACGGCCTCACGCGAACTGATCAGGCTCGACTAACGAAAGAGGACCTTGTGGCCAGTACTAACGACCTCAAGAACGGCATCGTGCTCAATCTCGATGGCCAGTTGTGGACTGTCGTGGAGTTTCAACACGTCAAGCCGGGCAAGGGCGGGGCATTTGTTCGGACGAAGCTCAAGAACGTCATGTCCGGCAAGGTTGTCGACAAGACCTTCAACGCAGGCGTCAAGGTAGAGACCGCCAGCGTCGACAAGCGCACCATGCAGTACTCCTACATGGACGCCGACGACTTCATCTTCATGGACACCCAGACCTACGACCAACTGCCTGTCTCGGTAGCGGTGGTCGGCGATGCCGCCAAGTTCCTACTGGAGAACCAAGAGGTAGTTGTGGCGATCCACGAGGGCATTGCGCTCTACGTGGAGCTACCGGCGAGCGTCGAGTTGCTCATCGAATACACCGAGCCGGGCCTGCAGGGCGATCGGTCGACCGGTGGCACCAAGCCCGCGCGGCTGGAGACTGGCGCGGAGATTGCCGTGCCCCTTTTCCTTGAGGTGGGCGAGAAGATCAAGGTCGACACCCGCGAAGGCGGCTCCTACATCAGCCGCGTCTCTAGCTGATCGCGCGAGTCGAATCGGTGTCAGCGCGCAGCAAAGCCCGCAAGCGGGCACTCGACGTTTTGTTCGAGGCGTCGGTCCAGGGTGTTCCGGTCACCACCGCGTTGGCCGCGTTGGAGGCACGAACTGATGGTCCGCTGAATTCCCACACGCGCACGATCGTGGAGGGCGTCGAGCTGAACCAGGCCCGCATCGACGAGTTGCTCGCGACGTACTCATCGGGCTGGACGTTGGAGCGCATGCCGACCGTCGACCTCAATGTTCTGCGCATCGGGGCGTGGGAGATTCTCTGGTCCGATGTACCCGACGTCGTCGCGATCTCCGAGGCCGTGGAATTAGCCAGCTCATTGTCGACCGAGGAATCCCCGTCGTTCGTCAACGGGGTGCTGGCCAAGGTTGCCGAGATCAAGCCGCATTTGGTGCTGTAGCTAGCCTGGCTGCGCGCATGCCGCAAAGCTGCGCACGGACAGTTGATCATCTCCGCGGTGACGCTAGGGAACTGACCCGAAACCAGGGTCAAAGGGCTGCTGATCCGACTGGCAGACGGTGCCCTCCGGAGGGGCAATCAAGTCAACCAGGTACTTGGTTCGCGCCTGGTCGACGCACTCACTTGGATCCTGAATACTGAGGTGCCCGTAGCCCTCATTGGTTAGCAGTACCGCATTGCCTAGTAGGTGCTGGGAGCGGACCGCATTGGCGTATCCGGTGTTGGGGTCATAGCGCGTCCCGATCAGCAGGATCGGGTTTGGCGTCGAGGCACCCCACGGTCCCCGGTAGCTGTCCGATCCGCGCACTGGCCACGAAGCGCAGGGAGCCCAGAGCCACCAGCCTTGGATTTCCCCTTGTAGGTAGCTGATCCGGTTGAGCCGACCGATCACTTGCGGCCAGCTGTGGGAGCCCCTGACAGCTGGTGCGTCAGCGCATGAGATCGCCGCCGACGTGGTAACACCCGACCAGGCCTGCGCCGTCAGGAGTTTACGTGCCTCGGTTTCAAGCGCTGATCCGTTGCCGCCCAGCGCTGAGTTGAGCGATGCCGCGTCCTTTGGCCACGACTCCGGCGAGCGAATCGGTTCGAATTGAGAGAGCAGCAGGTCGCCGTAACTAAGCTCTCCGGGCGGTCTTGCTGATGGAGCCGGAATCGGCGCGCGTTTCACCAGTCGGAACAGTGCTTTGACGAGCTTGGCTGGGCGTCGGGGCCGTCCAGCCAGCGCACAGCGCGTCGGTCCGGCGCCTTCACACAATGATAGGAACTTCTCGAAGACCTGGTCGCTGCTGCTGACGGATCCACCAACCCTTGCCTCAGCCCCCTTCGAGTATTTGACCGGATCGACGATGCCGTCGAGCACCATCGCCCTGACCCGGCGCGGAAACATGTTGGCGTAGGTCTGGCCGAGAAATGTGCCGTATGAGAGACCGACGTAGGTCAGCTTGCGCTCACCGACCAGACCGCGCAAATAGTCAAGGTCACGTGCGGTATCGGCGGTCGAGATATGGGGCAGCAGCCAACCGCTGACTTCACCGCAGCGCCGGGCCAGGTTGGCAGTCTTCGTCCGAAATCGCCGCGAGGCGGCAATGGTGTTGGGGATCGACGCTCCCCGCCAGAATTTGGCTTCGCTTCGTCCGGATCGGAAGCACCGGACTGGGGAGCTTGCGTAGGTGCCCCGGGGATCCCAACTCACTATGTCGAAACGGCCATCGCCCCAACTATCCAGGTCTTGCCCTGCACCTCGCACAAATCCGACGCCGGATTCACCGGGGCCGCCTGGGTTGATGAACATCGAGCCGATGCGCTGGGCGGGTCGGCTTGCGAGGTGACGTATGACCGCGAGGCCCATCTTCCGTCCGTGGGGTCGATCCCAGTCGAGCGGCACGCGGACTCGTGCGCACTCAAGCCGTTCGCCGCAGCCGGTCCACGCGATTGGGGCGTTGAGTCCTTCGGCTGATCGGGGCGAGGCCGGTTGAGCCGTTACCGGAACGCCGCCCGAATCGTCGGCAAAACTGCACCCCGTCAGGCCCACCGCGGCCAGAAGAATCCAGCATGCCACGGTGACTATTCTTCGAGCGTCGGTAAGCGAATCCACCTGAGGGAATGGGTCAGCGGCGCTGATATGTCTGTTTGCGCCTCCGTGCCGAGGTAGTTTCATCTGCTCAAGCAGACCCTTCAATGGGTTCGGCGACCGCACGCTCGCGATTCTTTGGAGATTGCTACAAGTTCGGTTGAGCCACGGACTGAAGGCGCTCCGACCTGCGGAAATGTCGTGAATGGGTGGTGCCCTCGGTGGGAGTCGAACCCACACTGGGACGATTTTGAGTCGCCTATCTCTGCCGGTTGGATTACGAGGGCCCGGTTGTGCTGCCCGCACAATCTACCCGTGACCGGGCCCCCGTAGTGCACTTGCCCCTACGATCGATCAACGACTTGATGGGAGTCAAATATGTCGCAAGCGCAACCAGTCACCGACCGCCTGCACCGCGTCGTCGTCATCGGCTCGGGCTTCGGCGGCTTGTTCGCCGCGAAGGCTCTGCGCAAAGCGCCGGTTCAAGTGACGCTCATCGCCAAGACCAACCATCACTTGTTTCAACCGCTGCTCTACCAGGTGGCCACCGGAATCCTCTCGCAGGGCGAGATCGCACCGCCAACCAGGGAGATACTCAAACGACACGAGAGCACCGAGGTGCTGCTGGGCGAGGTGACCTCGATCGACGTTGACGCCAACCGGGTTCACTCCCGAGTGGGGCAACTGGAAACCATCACCGAGTACGACTCGATAATCGTCGCGGCCGGTGCCGGTGGCAGCTACTTCGGCCATGACGAGTTCGAGGTGTTTGCACCAGGATTGAAATCTGTCGATGATGCCTTGGAACTGCGAGGACGCATCCTTGGCGCCTTCGAGATCGCCGAGTTGTCTGAGGATCCAGCCGAGGTTGAGTCGTGGATGACTTTTGTGGTGGTCGGAGCCGGCGCGACCGGAGTGGAGATGGCCGGTCAGATTCGCGAGTTGTCGGGCCGAGCCCTGCGCGGCGACTTTCGGCGGATCAACCCGACAAAGACCCGTGTGATCTTGGTCGACGGCGGCGACAATGTGCTCGCCGCGTTTGGTGATAAGCAGTCCGAACGAGCCAAGACCCAGTTGGAGAAGATGAACATAGAGGTCAAGCTGCAAGCGATGGTGACCGACGTCGATGCAGACAGCGTGACCATCAAACACCAGGATGGAACCGTCGAGCGGATTGAGTCGAAGGTGAAAGTGTGGGCCGCCGGGGTAGCCGCGTCACCGCTGGCCAAACAACTCGGTGATCAGACCGCTGCCGAGGTCGACAAGACGGGTCGTGTCTGCACACTGCCGGATCTGACTTTGCCGGGCCATCCCGAGGTGTTCGTGATCGGCGATATGGCTTCGTTGAACAACTATCCCGGTGTCGCCCAAGTCGCCATGCAGGGCGGAAAGTACGCGGCTGAGCAGATTCGTCGTCGGGTCGAAGGCGACAAGGACGCCGATGCCTTCAACTACTTTGACAAGGGCAGCATGGCGACCATCTCACGGTTCAAGGCGGTGGCGAACGTCGGAAAGCTCCGACTGTCCGGCTTCATCGCCTGGCTCATGTGGTTGTTCATTCACATCCTCTACTTGGTGGGCTTCCAGCAACGAGTCTCGACGCTCGGCCACTGGACGGTTGCGTTCCTGGGTCGTGGTCGCGCCGAGCGGACAATCACCACGTTCCAAACCATGGCCACAATAGATCTGGTCAACGCAGCCAGGGCGGCGCAGGCGAATGAGGACTTCAGCGCTGCCAATGACAACAGTGCTGCTGATGACGACAGCGCCGGCCTGGGCATCGCGCCCGAGCGCGTCGATGACCCGGTCGCTGAGCCTGCCCACGACGTCAGCCCTGGCAGCAGCCCGTGACCCAATTGCAGTCCGGCAAGCACGCCAGCATCGTCATCGCCGAGGACGAATCGCTGATTCGGATCGATCTCGCTGAGATGCTCACCGAACTCGGATACGACGTCCTGGCCACGGCGGCTGACGGTGAGGCGGCGGTTGAGCTTGTCGCCAAGTTAGCCCCGGACATCGCGTTGCTGGACATCAAGATGCCCAAGATGGACGGACTGACCGCAGCTGAACGAATCGGTGAGGTGGGCGGCACGGCAGTGGTGATGTTGACTGCCTTCAGCCAGGGGGAACTCATCGATCGTGCGCGGGCTGCCGGCGCCATGGCGTTCTTGGTGAAACCAGTCACCGCATCGGACCTCACCCCGACGCTGGAGTTGGCCCGCGCCCGCTTCGCCGAGAAGGTAGCGCTTGAATCCGAAGTTGAGGATCTGAATCAACGGCTAGTTGCCCGCAAGGCCGTCGACCGAGCAAAGGCGATCTTGCAACAGCGATTCGGGATGGGTGAGGCCGATGCCTTCCGATGGTTGCAGAAAGCGGCGATGGACCGACGAATGTCGATGCAAGCCGTCGCTGAGGTCGTGATCGCCGAATCGCCCTCACGACCCTGACGGCGGGGCATCTCGCAGCAGGCAGGTCAGCCGGGACGTGCAGATACGGCGATCCTGGTCGTCGGTGATGGCAATGTCCCAAGTCGCCAGCGTGTTACCCAGCGACAGCGGTGTCGCTACCGCAGTCACGTGGCCGTCACGCGCTGACCGATGGTGCGTGCAACTCAGTTCGATGCCGACGGCGATCCGCTCGCCCAGCCCGGCGTGCAGCGCTGAACCGATGGACCCCACCGTCTCGGCCAGCACCGCGGACGCACCGCCGTGCAAGAGACCGTAAGGCTGAGTATTGCCCGCCACCGGCATGCGGGCGACGACCCGCTCGGTGCTGGCTTCGAGGATCTCAATACCCATGTAGTCATTGAGTGGACCGCCTGGGTAGTCCGTGGGCGAATCTGGCGTTGACTTGGGTTCGCTGTCGTTGGAAGTCACGAGTCCAGCCTAGGATCAGTGCCGTGCCTGCGTCCGCTGACCGTCCCCGTTTACTCCTCGTCGATGGCCACTCGTTGGCCTACCGAGCGTTCTTCGCGCTACCGGTGGAGAACTTCTCGACCACGACCGGGCAACCCACCAATGCCGTCTATGGCTTCACCTCGATGCTCATCAACACCTTGCGGGACGAGGCGCCCACTCACATCGGGGTGGCCTTCGACGTCTCCCGAACCACCTTCCGGACTGAAGTTTTCCCGGAGTACAAGGCGAACCGATCTGCCTCACCCCAGGAATTCAAAGGCCAGGTCGCGCTGATTCGCGAGGTACTTGACGCGATGGATGTCATCAGCTTGGCAATTGATGGCTACGAAGCCGATGACCTGTTGGCGACCCTGGCCACGTCCGCCACCGATGAAGGCTTCGATGTGCTGATCCTTACCGGAGACCGCGACGCCTTCCAGTTGGTCAACGACCACGTCACCGTGCTGTATCCCAAGCGCGGAGTTTCCGATCTGGCGCGGATGGGCCCCGCCCAGGTCGAGGAGCGCTACGGCCTCACTCCAACCCAGTACCCCGACTTCGCCGCTCTGCGCGGTGACCCGTCGGACAACCTGCCCAACATTCCGGGTGTGGGGGAGAAGACGGCGGCGAAGTGGATTCGCGAGTACGGCAGCCTCAAGGAACTGCTCGCCCAGGCGGACTCGGTCAAGGGCAAGGTCGGTGATGCGCTGCGCGACCACCTTGACCAGGTCGCGACGAATCGTGAGCTGACCGAACTGATTCGCGACGTTCCGCTGGAGGTCAGTCCTGACGATTTGCTCCGGGCTGAGTTCGACTCGGAGAAGGTCCACGAGGTATTCGACTCGCTTCAGTTTCGGGTGTTGCGCGACAGGCTGTTTGAACTGGTCGGCACAACCACCGATTCACCGGCGGCGACCGACGACTTCGCTGGCGATCTGACGGTGGTGACAGCCGATGGCGAGGCGGCGGCCTGGTTGCGTGACGCCGCCGAGGCAGGCGATCCGATGGCGTTGTCCCTGGACGGCAAGTGGGGCGCCGGAACGGGTGATTGTTGGGCGTTGGCGATTGCCGCGTCGGACGGTGAAGCACTGTGGCTGGACCCCGACCAGCTCGGATCCACGGACCAGGATGCACTCGGCGCCTGGCTGTCGGATCCGCAGCGGCCCAAGGTCATGCATGCTGCGAAGGGACAGATGCTCGCGCTGGCGGCTCGGGGTTGGCAGGTGCGCGGTCTCGCGGCAGACACCGAGTTGTCGGCCTATTTGGTTCTGGCGGGACAGCGCGCACTGACGGTTGCCGATCTGGCCGAACGCTTCCTCGGTAAGCGCCTGCCCACCAGCGACAGCTCGTCGGGCCAAATGTCATTGACCGGAGCTGATGACGACGCAGATCGCGTGCGGCTAGCGGCTACCGCGCGAGCCGTGCTGGACTTATCAGGCACCCTCGACGAGGAACTGGGCAAGCGGGGTGGAACAGACCTGCTTCGCGATGTTGAACTGCCGCTGGTCACGTTGCTCACGCAGATGGAGCGAGACGGGATTTGCCTGGATGTCGACTACTTGCGCAAGGTCGAGGCGGATTACGCCCGTGAGATCGCCAAGGCCGAGGATCTGGCCCACGAGATCGTCGGCCATCCCTTCAACCTCGGCTCACCCAAGCAACTGCAAGAGATCCTGTTTGTTGAGCGCGATCTGCCCAAAACAAAAAAGATCAAGACCGGCTACACCACCGACGCCGATGCGCTGATCAACTTGGCAGCAACCACCGACGATCCACTGCCTCCGGTCCTGCTCCGCTGGCGGGACGTGTCGAAGCTGCGCCAGACCGTGGCTGGATTGTTACCGCTAGTCGATGCCGATCACCGCATCCACACCACGTTCCAACAGACGATCGCGGCCACCGGGCGCCTGTCGAGCACCGATCCGAACCTTCAGAACATTCCCATCCGGACCGAAGAGGGCCGCAGGATTCGCGCGGGATTCGTCGTGGGGCCCGACTACGAGGCGTTGCTGACCGCGGACTACAGCCAGATTGAAATGCGGATCATGGCCCACCTGTCCGGCGACGAGGGATTGATCGCAACCTTCAACTCCGGCGAGGATCTGCACAGCACCATGGCGGCGCAGGTCTTTGGGGTGGCCCCCGAGGATGTCGACCCGGAGCAGCGGCGACGGATCAAAGCGATGTCCTACGGCTTGGCTTATGGGTTGAGCGCGTTCGGCCTGTCGGCCCAACTCGGCATCTCCGCGGGGGAGGCCCGCGCGATGATGGAGACCTACTTCGAACGGTTCGGTGGCGTGCGGGACTTCTTGGCCGAGGCGGTTGTGCGGGCTCGGGCGACGGGTTACACGGAGACCATCTTGGGTCGACGGCGGTATCTGCCGGACCTCAACAGCGACAATCGGCAACGCCGCGAGATGGCAGAGCGGATGGCGTTGAATGCTCCGATCCAAGGTTCGGCGGCTGATCTCGTGAAGGTTGCCATGCTCAACGTGGACAGGGCATTGAAGGCCGAACAGATGTCGACGCGACTGTTGCTACAGGTTCACGACGAACTGGTCCTTGAGGTCGGCTCGGGCGAGATCGCTGCCGCCACCGAGTTGGTTCGCGTGCAGATGATGGCCGCGGCCGACTTGTCCGTTCCGCTGGCAGTCTCGGTGGGCATAGGTCGAACTTGGCACGACGCCGCGCACTGATACCGACAGCTGTGGTTGCCCCTAGCGACGGCTGCTAGTGACGGCTCAGTCGGCTCGGTAACCGACCGGCGCTGGCGAAAGCTGCCTTGGCAGACCCCGGGTAGTAGACGACGCGCTGGCGTTTTGACCGAATCGCCTTGGCGATCTCGGACGCGGCCTCGGCGTAGAACATCCGCGTGATCTCGTCGTCGGCGGCGAGTGTGCTCGATGTGCTCGCCGGATCGTCGAGTCGTGCGACGACGCCGCGCGCTCCGCTGCCTCGTAGAGCCTCGACGGCGCGTAGCCCGAACGTGTCGATCCCGGTCTGGATGCCGCTGTTCACCAGGTTCAGTCGGCTCGATGCTGAACCGGTCGTACGACTGACCACCACGAGCAGACCGTGGCCTTGTCGACGCAGTCGATCGACGACCTGCAGCGAGCTGACCATGGGTGAGGTGAGGTTCGCTGTTACCAGGTCAGCCACCTGGTCATCTGTGGGTTCCGGGCCGATGGCTTCGAGGAGGTGGGTCACCGATCCCGTCACGATGGTCAAGTCGATGTCCCCAGCATCGAAGATCTCGTCAATGTGGGGCCGGTTTCCGCCAGGGCGCAACGGGTCGTACGCGTGGGTGGCGACGTGCCTGACCCCAAGCGCCTCGATCCGGACGGCGGCGTCGGCCAGACGCGCGGTCGGTGGCCCCGCGATCGCGACCCGGGCAAGGCGAGGACCGATCAAATGGTCGACGACAGCGAGTGCGGCTGGGTCCGTGCCACCGAGAACCGCGATGCTTTGCAGGTTGCCCATTCCGTCGATCACAGTTGGAGCCTGCTAACGAGGTCAGACCTGAATCGGTGCTCTGGATCGAGCCGCGAGCGCGCAGATTGCCAGACCGGCAGGTTCGGATACATCGCCGGAGCCACGTCGGCCAGTAGTCGGGCATCGTTGGACAATGCCGCGCGGCCACCGGCGGCCGCGAGTTGCTCATCGAAGGTATCCAGCGTGGCCGAAAGCTGTTGGCATTGTTGCGGGAACTCGATCGACAATGCCCACCCCGGTGTTTCGAACGACAGGGCACCGGATTGATGGTTAGCCAGTTTTATGAGCAGACAGCGTTGGCTGACGATCCGCTCGTTGGCGAGGCCCTCGAGTAAATGGGCGATGAGGTCCGTTCTGTCCTGCGGGATTGACACCTGGTAGGTGAGCAGGCCGTGCTCGCTCACCGGTGCCGTCCAGCTCGAGCGGTCGTCGACATGGAAGAACATGGACGCCGGCTGCAGTTGCTCCACCTCGCGGCGAGGAGCGGCTCGGAAAGCAAGACCCTGCACCAGTCGTGACGTGGCAGGCCTGAGCAACTGGTCGGGAACTTGCCGACGCCTAGCCCGGCCACCAACCTGATCGAAGTCCAATGCCTCGTGTTGTCGGTGTTCTGGCAGTTCGGACACGACAGCATGACGGGCGGCCGACACGGTGCCGCGGCCAAGGCAATCACCGGATGCTGAGGTATCCAGCAGGGCGTAGCTGTACGGGTAAAGCGACGACGCTCTCTCCAAGTCGGAGAGCACATCATCGATGCGGTCGTGTCGAGCCGATTCCACCACCATCCAGGCGGAGGTAACCGGCACTACACGGACGTCGAGGCTGGTGATGACTCCGGTCATGCCGAGCCCAGCTGCGGTTGCCCAGAACTCTGGCGCGGACTTGCCTCGGGGTTCCAGGCGCAACTCGCGACCTCTGCCGTCCACCAACCCGACGGCCTCGGTGTTGGCCGCCAGTGACCCACGGCGTGACTGGGCGGCGGTGAGGTGGTCGCTGGCGAACGCGCCGCCGATGGTCATGTGCCCGGTGGTCCCAGGTGTGGGCAGGAACCACCCTTGTGACAGCAGCGCCCGCATCACCGCCGCGAATGACGCGCCTGCGCTCACCCGCGCTACGCGGCGTTCCCAATCGATCCAGTGGACTGCCGGTTCGCTGAACTCGCCTTCGAGTCGAACTACTCGTCCGCCCGCGTTTTGGCTCGCGTCGCCGGCGGCCCGTCCGAATCCACGGGCGATGACTCCCCGCGTACTCGCGGTCGTGATTGCTTCGGTCAATTCGGCGTAGCCTGAGACCACGCAGTCCTCCGCCACCGATGAGGTGGTTCGTCCCCAGCCGCTGAAATCTGAGCGACTGCACTGGCGGCCAGGGGAGACGGTTCGTGTTCGCAGCATCGCCGCAGAGTTCTTAGACCGCATTGACTTCCAGTTCCATCGCGCGGTCTCTGCGTCGTTCGAATAGGAGCTCGATCACGCCCACCACGGAGACAGACAGGGCAACGCCCAGGACCGACAAAACGATTTGCAGCACTGAGTCATGAAACAGAATCACCAATGTGACCAGGCTGACGACCGCCAGCCACAAAACGATGATGGCCGAGTTCTTGCTCGCCGCCAGTTGGCCGTAAAGCAGGAACTGCGCGAGCGCGTACGCCGATCCCGATGCTGCGAAGATCCACACCTCACTCGACAACTCGTTGTAGGCGGAACCACCGACGAACTGCACCACGACATTCGGGATCGCCGCGATGACCGCCGTAGCTGCGATCCCGATGACAGCGACAATCAGCGCGCCGAGTCCGAGGGTTCGCGACCGTCGCTTGTCGGCTAATCGGGGGTAGGCCACTGTCGCCACGAATTGCGGCAGCCAAAAGGTGACCTTGGCGACGACAGCGCCCGCTGCGTACATTCCCGCCGCCGAAGCGGTCAAGAAGTGGCGGGCAAGCAGCACATCCATGTTGGTCAGCACAAAAAGCACGAACAGCGCATGGGTGTCGTGCAGAGCCTCGGACATGAAGTGATTGAGGCGCGTCGCTGGTCGATGGATCAGTTTCTGAGTCAGTAGCCAAGCCAAGGCGACCGAGGCGAAGGTGCCGATGGTCATGCCGATGAGCGCGCCGAGAATCGACTTGAAGACGATGACGCCGATGATGCCGCCCATCGCCCGACCTGCTCCGTTCAGAGCGCACAGAACCGCTAGACGCAGGTATGCCTCGCGGCCTTGGGCGACTCCGAGCAGGCCACCCATGACGGTCAGCGGCAGCAGGTTCAGGGCCACCAGTAGCACCGGCACAGGCCCGGAAAGGTGCAGCAACCAGGTCAACGGAGCGGCCAGCGCTGCCGTGACGATCGCGACTGCCACGCCCGCCAGGTAGGCGCTGCGCAGCACGCCGGATGCGCCGTGGCGTCGTTCGCCCGATGGCAGCAGGACGATCCTGCGAGCTCCGGCGGCCTGGATGCCCAAAGCGAGGACGCTTCCGACCAGGAGCAGGGCGAGCATCGAGGCGATCACGCCGTAGCCCGTAGGGCCGAGCACGCGCGCGGAGATCAAGCTCAGCAGGTAGGAGGTGACTTGGGCGATGGCCAGACCGATGCCAACCAAGATCGCGCCGCTGAGCGCGCTGCGCTGCGGTTTGATTTGCGGCTTGCCCGCTTTGGTGTTGCTCGTGGCCATTAGTCCTCCGGGCTGACACCCTATGCGGGTTAGCCGGATCTGTGGAGTACATCTGGGTGTCGAGCATCGAGTGAATGAGGAGTCCGGTGGACGAGCGCCAAGTCGTGGGAGAAGGCGAAGCAATTTTTGCTGTGCCGCGCTCCCGCCGGTGGTTGATTCCGCTTTGGTCTTTTGCGCTCTCCGTGCTCGCGCTCGGGCCTGCGCTACTGCCTGGTTACACGCTGTCCTACGACATGGTGTTCGTCCCTCGCCAAACACTGCTCCCGTGGATGTTGGGAATATCCGGCGGTCTGCCTCGGTCGACGCCGCAGGACATCGTTGTGTCACTGATTGCAGGTCCGTTGCCCGGCCAGATTCTGCAGAAGGTCGTCCTGATGGCGGCGCTGTTGCTAGCGGGCATCGGCGCTGCCCGGCTGTTGCGCGGCACTCATCTGCTGGTCCAGCTCGCCGCCGCCACGCTGGCGATCTGGAACCCATTCGTCGCCGAGCGCCTAGTCCTGGGCAACTGGGCCGTGCTGCTCACCTACGGGGCAATGCCGTGGATCGTTGCGGCGGTCATAAAGGCACGGCGGGGCGAACTGACTGGTTGCGCCCAGTTGGCGCTGTGGTGCGGACTCGGGTCGTTGGTTCCCACTGGGGGTGTCTGGTGCCTGGTGCTCGCCGCACCGGTGTGGCTGATTCCCAGCAGGTTGGCGATCAAGTGGCGGGCCGCCGTGTTCGGCGCTCTCGTTCTGCTCAACGCCACCTGGTGGTTGCCGGCAATGCTCAATCCGAACGTCGCAAGCTCGGATGCTGCTGGCGCGTCCGTTTTTGCGCTGCGAAGCGAGGCCTGGGGCGGGCCGCTGCTGACTGCGCTTGGCCTCGGCGGGGCATGGAACGCCCAGGTCATCCCGGCCACACGCGACCTGCCGTGGATGCCGATCGCCGCAGTGGTGCTAGCAGCACTGGCGGTGATCGGTCTTGTGCCGCTGGTGGCGAGACTCGGCCGGGCTACGGGGTGGTGGCTCGTTGGGTTTGCGGCGGTCTCGTTGCTCCTGGCCGTTGCTGGCGCATGGAGTCCGACGGCCGGAACGATCCGGTGGATAGTCGAGTCGGTGCCCGGTGGGGGCATCGTCCGAGACGGCCAGAAGCTGCTGGCACCTCTGGCGCTGCTGATGGCGCTGGCCCTTCCGCTGGGCGTAGCCCGAATCTTCGATAGATCCCACGCGCAGGTGCGACTGCGGCTGGCAATGGCCGTCCTCATCGTCGTCCCGTTGGCGTTGCTGCCAGATATGGCCGCAGGCGTGTGGGGGCGACTTGGCTCAGTGTCCTACCCGTCGGGGTGGGAATCCGTGCGCTCCGCGATTGCGGCTGGGCCACCCGGGGACGCGGTATCCGTTCCGTGGACGACGTTTCGTCGGTATCCATGGAACGGCAACCGAACCGTGTTGGACCCTGCTCCGCGGTTCATGACCCGCACGGTCATTGCCGATGATCGGTTGCCGGTGTCCGGGCCCGGCGGGGTGACGTGGGTGGCAGGCGACGATCCACGCTCGGCGGCGGTCGCCGACGCGCTGGAAAGGAACGTGCAACTGGCCGACGTGCTGCCTACCATGGGCGTGCGTTGGGTGATCGAACAGACTGACCAGCCGCGCCCGATCGACCAGTCGAAGCTCGCTGGCTTGCGGTTGGTAAGTGATCAGACGGGCCTCAGATTGTGGGAAGTACCGACGGCCGGGACGGCCCCCGTACTTCCGGGTTGGTGGCCACTCGTGGTGACCGTTGATCTGTTGGGGTTGGTAATCCTGTTGGGCTCGGCTACGCTGCTGTTGGGTGCTAGGAAGTTTCCTCGTCCAAATGGCGCTACTTCCGTGCATTCGCAATAGCCAAGGTGGTACGTTTCGCGCGAAACGAACTTAACTGGAGGAGACAACGCAATGAGTGAGTCATCTGGTGGAGCAGCAGGCGGCGGCGGACTGTCCGGTACGGCGGGCGCGGTTGTCGCGGCAGTCGCTGGCGTCGTTATTGCGGTTGTCGCAGCCTTCGGAATCACATCAGCTGTGACCGGTAACTCCGGGCAGAGCGACCAGCCACTGGTCGATTACGGCAGCACGAGCTCAGCTAACTAACCGGACACTTCACTCCGTCCGGTTCAGAGCGCATTCGCGGCACATCGAGGCGGGTGCGCTCTTTTACATGTACTGACACACCACCACATGCCATCGATCACGCCTAGAATTTCCCGGCCGCACGCATAAGGGCGTCTTCCACACCATCTGCGGTGTTGCCCCAGTTGAAGCGTTGTGAGTGGCGCAGCGCCTGGGCTCCCAGGCGTTCGCGCTCGGCTGAGTCGCTGCTCAAACACAGTACCGCTTCGTAGAACTCATCCTCAGTTTCGACCAGGATCCCCGTCTCGTTCTGCACCACCGACTCTTTTGTGCCGCCAGCAGATCCAAACGCGATCGACGGCGTAGCGACGGTGGCTGCCTCGATGATGACCAGACCCCAACCCTCCTTGAGTGACGGCATCAGGTGGATGGTGGCCTCGGCGAGCAGATTCGCTTTTTCCTGATCAGAGATAACCCCCGCAAAACGGACGTGGTCTTCGATGCCGAGCCGCGCGGCCTCTGCCCGAAGTCCCTCTTCCCAGTAGCCCGAACCAGCGATTGTCAGCAGCACGCCCGGGAATTGCTCGCGCATTCGGGCAACTGTCCGCAGGGCGATCTCAATTCGCTTGTGGGGGACAAGTCGGCCGATACAGACAAGGTGTGGGAATGGCGGCGCCTCCATGAGTCTCTTCTGCGGGACTGCGGTTTCGACGCCGGAGTAGATGACTCGAATCCGTTCCGGTGACACTCCCAACCCCTGAAGGTCAGCTGCGGTTGCGTTGCTCACAGCGAGGAACTGCGCCCGCCGGTAGATGGCCGGGGTTACCTTTGATTCCATCCACCAGCCGAATCTGCTGACAGCCGGGGAGAACACTTCCGCCCACTGCTCGCGGTGCACATGGTGGACCAGGCAAACCACCGGCGCGGCGAGGGCGACCGGTGTCCAGAATGGCACGCCGTTGGCGATATCGAGGATGACGTCGTATTGCCTGCGATGGACCGCCGCATGCAACAGGCCACGCGGGTAGACCGTGTATCGGCCACCGGCGCGAACAAACAGGCGGTCACCCCTTGCTTGGCTGGGCAGCGATCCCGGATAGCGGGCGGTACCAATTGTGACGTGGTGTCCGCGCTCAGCGAGTGAACTGGTGACCCGTTCGAGGAAGACCTCTGCACCGCCCGCCTCTGGGTGTCCCTCGTCGCGCCATGAAGTTACCAGGATTCGGAGCCGGTCCGGCCGATCCACTGACGCGGCAGTGCCACCTTCTAGCATGGGCCGAGTTTAGCCCTCGGGACTGAGTTCAAGAGATACTATTGCCCAATGTCCGGGCGCGATGAGTTCGCAAATCACGGACGCAGTTTCGTACCCGGCTCCAGCGGATCTGTCCACGAACTCACGTCGGCCTTCGCCTCACTCGCATCTCGCAGCGATGGTCATGTGCGCGCAGAGGCCGTTTCGTGACGCTGTCGCAAAGGCTCCGCTCGGTCACCATCACTGCGGAGCGTCTGTGGGCGCTGCTCGGAGCGGTCGTCCTCGTGGGGGTCGCAATGGCACCGACCCCCACGGCCATGACGGCGGACACCAAGACCGATTTGCTCATCGATCCGGCCGGATTCCTCGCTCGAGCGATGCAGGCGTGGGACCCGAGCGCGTCCTTCGGGCAGATGCAGAACCAGTCGTACGGCTACCTCATGCCGATGGGCCCGTTCTTCCTGCTCGGCGATTTGCTGCACCTTCCGGGGTGGTTGATTCAACGCTCGTGGTGGTGCCTGCTCCTACTGGTGGCGTATTTCGGGGTGCTGCGCCTGGCCAAGCTGCTCGGGCTCGGAACCCCCGCGTCGCGGATCGTCGCCGCAATAATCTTCGCGCTGTCTCCTCGGCTGATCGGAAGCATGGCTGCAATCTCCATCGAGTCGTGGCCGACCGCACTGGCACCGTGGACGGTCATACCGCTGATCACGGCGCAAGCGAGTGGTCGGCTGCGTCGAGGGGCCGCCAGATCGGCGCTCGCGGTCGCGCTCATGGGCGGTGTCAACGCTGTCGCGGTGCTGGCCACGCTGCCGCTGGCTTTCACCTTCCTGCTGTTCTCCGCAACAGGAACTGCACGCCGGGTGCTGATGCGGTGGTGGCTCATCCTGATTCCCGTTGCCTGCTTGTGGTGGCTCGTGCCGCTGCTCGTACTGGGCAAGTACTCGTTCCCGTTCCTGGACTACATCGAATCGGCGAACTTCACGACCTTGCCCGCTTCTGCCTTCAACGTGATCAGGGGCAGTGATAGCTGGTTGGCATTCCTGGGCGACACGAGTCAGAGCCGGCAACCTGCCGGCAACTGGTTGGCACTTTCTGCGCTTGGAATTGCCGGCACTGCGGTCGTGGCAATCTTGGGTCTGTGGGGGGTCAGCAAGATCGACGGCCGGGTTCGACTGTGGCTCGTGACATCAACAGTCATCGGAGTCGCGATCATTACCGCTGGCTATGCGGGGGCGTTGGGGTCGCCGATTGGCTCGGCCGTTCAATCATTCCTCGATGGTCCAGGCTCACCCTTGCGAAACGTCCACAAGTTCGACGTCCTACTCCGGCTACCGATCGCACTGGGTCTGGCCGTCGCTTTCCCCTTGCTCGTCAACTACGCGCGCCGTCCCCTGAATCGTTGGCTGGAATGGCGATTCGGCTACCAACTCGCGCGGGGCATCCATGTAGTGCCGGTCGTCGTTGTATTTGCCTTGGTCCTCGCGGCTGTCTCGCCAGCACTATCGGCGACCTTTGTGCCCAGCGGTTCGTTCGAGAAGATTCCCCCGTCGTGGTCGAAGGCGTCGGCTGCCGCGCAGGAGGCATCTCGCGGGGGTGGCCGGAGCTTGCTGGTACCGGGTACTTCGTTTGCAACTTACAGTTGGGGTGACACCCGAGACGAGCCGATGCAAGCACTTGCGCGCTCGCCGTGGGCCGTCCGCGACGCCGTGCCGCTTGGGGCACCCGGTGCCACCAGACTGATGGATGGCTTTGAGTCCATCTTGGCCAGTGGTGTCGGTAACGACGGTCTCGCCAGGGGCCTGGCGCGGGCCGGGGTGACAACCGTGATTCTGCGCAACGACGTGGATACATTCCGCGCGACCACGCCCCCAGCGGCCGCTCGGGCGACCTTGATAGCTTCCCCGGGCATTAACCTCGTCGCAGGCTTCGGCAAGAAGGTTCCCGTCGCCAGGACTCTGCCTGGCGAGGCGGTAGGGACTCAAGGCAAGGTGCCGGCGATCGAAGTCTTCGCGGTGTCACCGCCAACGTCGGCTGGCGTGTCTCGCGACGATCCTCGCGCCTACGTGGCGGCCGGAGCGACTCCGAAGACGTTTGCCGGTGGACCTGAGGCATGGGCCGCAACTGGAGCGGCCGATGACTTCGCCTCCGTGGCGACTGCTGATGGTCAACCGATTGACGGTGGTCAACCAGATGTGGCTACCGACACGCTGCGGCGACGGGTCCTCAATGTGGGAGCCCCGGTTGGAAAGAACTACGGCCCTACCCAGACGGCAGGCAGTGATGTCTCTGGTGGCCGCGCGGTTGCCGACATCTCACCGTTCCCCGAATCGACGGAACAGACCGTGGTCATCTATGACGGACTCGCGACGCTGGATTCGTCCAGTTCAGCCTCGGATCCCTACGAGATTCCCTTCCTGGGTCCCAAAGCCCGGGCATTCTCCGCATTCGATGGATCCGACCTGACTACGTGGGTTTCTGCTATTGGAGATAAGAGCCCGACGTTGAAGACGACATTCGAACGACCCCAAACCGGACCGTTGAAAATCACTCTACCGCGTGCACGCGGTATCGAGCGCCCAACCGAATTGAGGGTCACGACTGCGCAGGGCTCCCGCACATTCGTCGTGCCCCCAGGGGCGCAAGATGTTGTCGACAGCTTCGACGGAAAGACGGACTTCGTTGAGGTCGAGATAGTCAACTGGCGAGACAGGACCCTGCCGACCGGTATCACGGGTTTGTCGTTGCCCGGATTCACCGCCGTCGAGCGGTTGGCTGTCCCTGGTTCAGCCTCGCAGTGGCTCTTCCAACGGGAGCCGGGGGAGCGCGCCGCCTGCACCCTCACCGAAGTATTCGCCTGTGTGGCGACAGAGCAAGCGGCCTCGCCCGAACCGGATCGTTTTGCACGCACCTTCTCCAGCTCCGGTGACAACGCCGTTGATCTGCGGGCTACCGCGAGTCCGATAGCTGGTCCGGATCTTGAGCGGCTCCTGGATGCAAGCTCGGGGATGAAGGTATACGCATCCAGCAGATTCTCCGACGACCCCGCAGCGCGACCCGGGGCTGCCCTGGACGGCGATCCTCGCACTGGCTGGATCCCCGGCGAGGGCGATGTGTCTCCCTGGCTGCGCGTCCGCTACGACAAGCCGTTGACGATCGACGGCGTGCAAGCCGTGCTCGGTGAAGACTCGCCATTCCGAGTCTTGGGAATGACGATCTCAAGTGGCAACCAGTCTCGAACGTCAGTTACCGGTGGGAAAACCGGCGACTTCACTTTCCAACCGCTGACCGGTCGCGAGTTCTTCATCGTGCTGAATACCGAAACGAAGAAGAAGACTAGTGACATCTCCGGGATCTCGGTCAGAGAGCTGCGGTTCAAGCTGGGCGATTCGGTCGTCAGCCCGACCACTGGAAAGATCACCCTCCCTTGCGGTGAAGGCCCCCTGATCGAACTGAATGGCCAGCCAGTCCGCACACGGCTCTCAGTAAGCGCCCGAGACCTGGTCGGCAGAGCGAAAGTGCCGCTTCAACTGTGCGACCCGGTGCCTGACGTCAAAGCCGGGACCAACACTCTCGATGGTATTCCGAGTGCGGCCTTCAAGGTCGATTCGGTCGCAATCCGGCCCGCGACGCAGGGCGGCGCAGCGATCGTGCCTCCGCGGAGCCTGCAGATCGAGAGTTGGGGAGCTGACAAGCGGGAACTCGAACTGGGACCAGGTGCGGCGAGCATCTTGGCCGTCAACGAGGGCTTCAACGACGGCTGGCGAGCCAGCATCGGGGATGCCCCGCTGACTCCAGTGCGAGTTGACGGCTGGAAGCAAGGATGGGTGCTGCCGGCAGCTAGTCAACCGAGCACGGTGGAGGCCTCGTTTGCGCCGGCAACCACGTACCGATTTGGGCTTCTCGCAGGGCTGCTGGCTTTGGTCGTCGTCGCGCTGCTCGCGATCGTGCGCGGACCAGTAGTGGCTTTGCCTGAATCGGCGGATCAGGAGGTCCTGCATGATCCTGGTGCTCATGCGCCAAGAGCCGTAGAGGTGGTTGTACCGACGCTGCTGGGGGCGATCGTTGCTGGCCTGGTCGGCGCCGTGCTGGGCGTCATCGCAAGTTTCCTCGGGCGCAGGGTTCTCAGCGCGATCTTTGTGGGTGCGCTTGCGGTCGCCACAACCGTCGCAGTCGTGACAACAGAGGTAGCCGGGCACACATTCTGGGCGGGGCTTATTCAGTTACTGAGTTGCGGCGGCCTGTTGGCTTGGCTGGTTCTTTCGCTGCGGATCACCCCGGCGCGCGATGCGCATGCTGGGACGCTCGACCAACCAGACGGACAGTTGCGCGATGGCGGCCGACACGATAAGGGTGAGGACAGCCAAGAAGAACCAATTGCCGGTGAAGTCGGCAAACCCGAACAGGTTTCTTAGACCCTGCAGCACGAGCAGGTGCCAGAGGAACACGGCGTAAGATATCTCCGCAGCCCACTTCATAAACGGTGATTGCAGAGTGCGGCCCCACCAAGTGTCTGCGCTGGCGTCGGTCAGCGCCGCAAGTACTGCAAGGCCGGCAATTGCGGCGTACAGGATCTCTCGGGTTAACGCTGAGAAGACACTCGGCGTCGACAGATCCCTGGGCCCTGCAAGCGGGGTCATTGCCAGCCAGAACAGAGCAATCGCGCCCAGCATGAGTGTCCCCGGGTGAGCCAAAATGCTGCCCCGTGGGAGGGCTTGCAACCGGGTGCGCACCTGCGGCTCAAACCGCGCGAGGATGATTCCTGCGGCAAACCAATCCAGGTGCCCCGGCGCCCACTGGGTCAGGGCTCCTGCGGTGTTGCCAGCACCGACGAGTGTGAAGAATCCAAGCCACGTCCACGCGACAAGGCAGAGGACGAGGCAGCGTTTGATTGACGACCGGAACGGATTGACCGCGTCACTGGCCAACGCCCAGGGCGCAATCAACGGCAGCGCGAGGTAGAAGGCGACTTCAGCGCACAAACTCCAGGTCTGGGTGAAGCTAGGCAACAAATCGTTGCTGTAGACCTGGGTAAGCGAAAAGTTGGATGCGATCGCAGCGAAGTCGGTGCCGTGAGCAGTTGTGAGCAGCACCGCGACCAGCGCTACCCAATAAGCCGGGGCGATGCGCCAGAAGCGGTGCCGGAAGTACCGGCGCAGACCCGGACGGCCTGGTTCCTTGCGTGCCCAGCTACGACTGAGCAGAAAGCCCGAGAGGGCGAAGAAGATGGGAACACCCACGTCTGACCTGGCCAAGAAGGCGCCAACTTGGCCGTTGTAGTACTGCCCGGAAAGGAAGCCGGAGTGAGTAAGCACAACGAGCGTTGCGGCAATGGCACGGAGCCCGTCAAGGCGGGGGGCATCATGGGCGGGAGTACTGTGCGGGTGAGTCGTTGAACTGACCATTGCCGCTAAGCCTCCTCAAGGGGCGTAATTCAGGCTAGTCTTCAGCGTGCCCGTGGCCATCGTGCACACCGGGATGGGTAGTTGCATGATTGCAGACCGTTTGGATTTCTGGAGGCAGGTTTGAAGTCGGGCTCAGAAGTGATTCGCGCTAAGGCGCCGCTGCGTTTGAGCTTCGCGGGTGGCGGTACCGATGTGCCCCCATTCCCGGAGAACGAGGGTGGGTTTGTCCTCAGCGCAACCATAGACCGGGCCGCGTTTGCCAGCCTTAGTCCGCGAGATGACCGGGCGGTCACGGTGACGTCCCACGATCTTGGCCGGGAGGCGTCCTTCCAGGTGGGCGACCAGATTCACTTTGACGGCAACCTCGACTTGGCCAAGGCGGCGGTTCGACGTGTCATCGACAAGGAGGCTGGCGGTTTTGACGTCACCCTGCGCTCGTCGGCTCCACCAGGTTCGGGTCTGGGAGCCTCCTCGGCCGTAGTCGTGGCGTTGATCGGGGCGATGCAGGCCCATTATCGGACTCCGCTGACCAGCTATGAGATCGCCGAATTGGCATATCTCGTGGAGCGACAGGACCTCGGAATCGCCGGTGGGTTGCAAGACCAGTACGCCGCGACGTTCGGTGGGTTCAACTTCATTGAGTTCCACGCAGACCACGTCGTGGTCAACCCGCTGCGGATCGATGACGAGACAGTCCGCGAGCTCGAACACAACCTGTTGCTGGTCGACACCGGCAGAACTCGGATGTCCGATCACATCATCGCCGACCAGACCTCGCGGTACCTCGGAGGCGAACCGGGTGCCATCGATGCGCTGCGGCGACAGAAGCAATTGGCCGTGGAAATGAAGAACGCTCTGCTGCAACGGCGCCCGCGGGTGTTCGGCGAACTGCTGGATGAGGCGTGGCACGAGAAGCGCCGTATGAGTCCCCGGATCGCCACTGGATACATCGATGACGCCTATGAGGCAGCGAAGAAGGCTGGCGCGATTGGTGGCAAGGTGACCGGTGCTGGCGGTGGGGGATACATGCTCTTCTACCTCGGCGAGGGAACGCGACCGTTGGTGACCGAGTCGCTGGTTAACCTCGGACTGACGGTGACGGACTTTGGTTTCAGTCGCCAAGGGCTGACTACGTGGAGGGCGTGGCCGTGAACAAGTTAGATCAACGTGCTTTCGACCGGCTACTACTGGACAGGGTCTCTGACATTGAGTCCGTGCTGCACCAACTGAAGGATCCAGAGTCGGTGCAGGCTGTCGAAGAGGTCGCGGGCGAGATTGAAGACACCATTCGCAATGGTCATAAGTTGCTCTTCTTTGGCAACGGAGGCAGTGCGGCCGATGCGGGCCACATGGCGGCGGAGTTTGTTGGACGCTGTGTCCACGAGAGCGACCCGTTGCCGGCACTGTCACTGACGGACTCACCGGCAATTTTGACGGCCTTAGCGAACGACTACGGATACGAGCAGGTTTTCGCTCGCCAAGTCACGGCGCTCGCGCGGCCGGGCGACATGGTCTTCGGGCTGTCCGGTTCCGGGCGATCGGCCAACGTGCTGGCCGGCCTCAGGCAGGCGCGAGAACTCGAGCTGCGCACGATTGCGCTCACGGGAACCACCGGCGGGCAGATGGAGACAGTCGCCGACGTCGTCATGCGAGCTCCGAGCGATGTGATCGGTCGCATCCAGGAAGTCCACAAAATCTGGGGACATCTGTGGGCCGAGTGGGTTGAGATTCGCCTGTTCGGATGAGTCCCATTGAAGGCAGGGACACAGTGCTGAACCGGATACGGTGCGTATTGCTTGATCGGGACGGAACGATCAACGTGTCACCCGAACGGACCAGATATGTGGGTGATCCTCGCGACTTCGAACTCGAGGCGGGGGTTGCACCAGCGATCGCAAAGCTCAATCGCGCCGGGTTCGTTGTGCTGGTCGTGACCAACCAGCAGGGAATCGGTACTGGGGTCGTGACCGAGGCCGCGGTTGCGCAAGTACACGATCGAATGCAGACGTTGCTGGCCGAGTCGGGCGCACACGTCGATGGCGTATTTACCTGCCCCCATGTAGAAGGCAGTTGCGACTGCCGAAAGCCCTTGCCGGGCCTCTTGCAGCAGGCGCTGTCGGCGTGGGCGATCGATCCGGCCGACGCGATCATGGTTGGTGACGCAATGACAGATATCGCAGCTGGCATGGCCGCCGGCACAGGGGTAGCTCTGATTGGCGGCTCCGCGCCTGACGGCGGTCAGGCAGTGCCGCGATACGCGGCCCTTAGTGATTTGGTTGACGACCTGCTAGTGCAGATGACGCGCGTTGACACGAGGGATTCACCGAAAAAATGATCCACCACGCCCGAATGTGGCGCTATGGGTGCATAACTGCCACTCTTTACGCTAAGTTCATCAACGCTAACTTGACCCGACCTGGAGGCACGACGTGAAGCGTGTATTTGGACTTATTCTGCTGGGCTTGGGCTTCATGCTCATCGTCCTCGCGCCGCTGTTCCGATTCTATGTCGGACCAAGCGCCGCTGTAGCGCCGCTCGACCAGTACACCGTCTCTGAAGGCGTTGGTGTGGCCGTTAAACAACTCAACATCGCCGAGTTCGCAGCTGGCAAAGCCGACCCCTACTTCCCGGCGAACACGCCTGTGACCAACACGCGGTACACGCGAGGTGACGTGTTGGCCGCGGATCAGGATCCCGCAAAATCCGACGGACTCGCGGTTTACGACACCTTCTCCCGCACCAATGCCGACGACGGGCGTCTCATCACCGCCAGCCAATCGCGCTACGCGTTCGGTCAGACTGATTCGCAGTTGGCCAACTGCTGCGGCGCCAACGTTGCCGGCAAGACGGTCAACTTCAGCGGAATCATGCCTTTGAAGTTCCCGTTCTTCGTCAAGGAGCAGACATACGACATCTGGGATGACCAACTCCAGGCAACGGCACCTGCGGTGTTCGAGGCCAAGGAGGACCACGCTGGAGTGGCGTCCTACCGCTTCACCCAGGCGATCCCGCCGACCCAGGTACCCGGCTCCGAGATGAAGGTCCCGGCCAAGATCGTCAAGCTCCCTGGCTCGGGAGACGTCACGATCAGCCAGTACTACGAGAACACCACCACGTTCTGGATCGAGCCACTGACCGGCCAGATCGTTGACACGGCCGCAACGCCGACCGTGACGTTCCGTGGCCCAGACGGCACGACCGACCTGGCGACAGCATTGTCGGTCAAGGCATCGGCTTCGCCCGCGTACTTGGAGCAGGCGGCCAAGGACATCAACGCCAAGGCAAGTCAGCTCAACCTGGTGATGAACGTTCTGCCGATTGTGTTCCTGATCCTCGGCATCATCCTGGTCGTCATCGGCTGGCTGATGGCAAAGTCCGGAGCCAAGTCGAAAGAGGCGACCGCCGTTTCCACCTCGGGGGCACCGCCAGCCGCATAGGCAACTGCACGAAGTCTGACGAGGGGCGGTCCGGGATTCCCGGGCCGCCCCTCGTCAGGTAGCCTTCAACTGTCCACTTTCCGCAACGAGATTCATGTCCATCCCGGAGTCCTTTCCTCCATGACCGCAACTGACGTCACCGCTGCCCACGAGATCCCATCCATCGCCATCAACGACATTGGCGACGAGGCAGCCCTACTAGCCGCTATCGACGAGACCATCAAGTACTTCAACGATGGTGACATTGTCGAAGGCACCATCGTTAAAGTCGACCGGGACGAGGTCCTACTCGACATCGGTTACAAGACCGAGGGTGTCATTCCGAGCCGAGAACTATCGATCAAACACGACGTTGACCCCAGCGAGGTCGTTTCCGTGGGCGACGAGGTCGAGGCACTCGTTCTCCAGAAGGAAGACAAAGACGGTCGGCTGATCCTGTCCAAGAAACGCGCGCAGTACGAGCGCGCTTGGGGCGATATTGAGGCAATCAAGGAAGCCGACGGAGTCGTCAAGGGCACTGTCATCGAGGTGGTCAAGGGTGGACTAATCCTCGATATCGGCCTCCGTGGGTTCCTGCCAGCTTCCCTCGTCGAGATGCGTCGCGTGCGCGACTTGCAGCCATATGTCGGTGACGAGATCGAAGCGAAGATCATCGAGCTGGACAAGAATCGCAATAACGTCGTCCTTTCGCGTCGCGCATGGCTTGAGCAGACCCAGTCGCAGGTTCGCCACGACTTCCTCAACGAGCTTCAAAAGGGCCAGGTCCGCAGCGGCGTCGTCAGCTCCATCGTCAACTTCGGTGCCTTCGTGGACCTCGGTGGCGTCGACGGTCTGGTGCACGTCTCCGAACTGTCCTGGAAGCACATCGATCACCCGTCCGAGGTTGTCGAGGTGGGCCAGGAAGTCACCGTCGAGGTTCTCGACGTGGACATGGACCGCGAGCGCGTCTCGCTGTCACTCAAGGCCACCCAGGAAGATCCGTGGCAGCAGTTCGCTCGAACCCACGCAACCGGCCAGGTTGTCCCCGGTCGGGTGACCAAGTTGGTGCCGTTCGGCGCCTTCGTCCGCGTCGACGACGGCATCGAGGGTCTGGTGCACATCTCCGAGCTGGCTGAGCGCCACGTTGAAATGCCAGAGCAGGTCGTCACCGTTGATGACGAGATCTTCGTCAAGGTGATCGACATCGACCTCGAGCGCCGCCGTATCTCGTTGTCACTCAAGCAGGCCAACGACAGCGGAACCGAGACAGTAGACGAGTTCGATCCGTACCTCTACGGCATGCCCGCCTCCTACGACGAGGCCGGCGCCTACATCGGGCCGGAAGGCTTCGACCCCAACACCGGTGAGTGGAAAGAGGGCTTCGAAGACCAGCGGACCGAATGGGAACGCCAGTACAACGACGCGTACGCGCGCTGGGAACAGCACAAGACGCAGATCGGCGAGGCTAAGAAGGCCGATGCCGAGGCCGCCGAAACCACTGCCGAGGGCGCGAGCAGCTTCTCCTCAGACAAGTCCGAGGCCGCTGCTGCTGGTGCGCTGGACAGCGATGCCAACGAGGCGCTCCAGGCGCTTCGCGACAAACTCTCCGGCGCCGAGTAGCCATCAATCGTGGTTCGACGCCAACTACAACGACTGCAGCTCGCCGATTGGCTTGCTGCAGTCGTTGTAGTTGCGGCGGTCGTTGTCTCCATCTATGTGGGCGTGCGAGGGTATTTCTGGTCTGACGACTGGGTCATGCTCAGTCGGATCGCCAATGAAGGAGTCAACCCAGCGCGGATGTTCGAGGCGTATGGCGGTCACCTTCAGCCCGCGACCCTTCTGCTGTTCGGGTTCGGCGTCGCCATCGGGGGTGGCACTCCTTGGCTACCAATGGTTGTTCTTGCCTCGCTGCTGCTCGCCGGTGCCGGCGTCACCACTTGGCTAGCGCTGCGGAGTCTGGTGGGTCCGCGTCCGCTGGCGGTTGTTGCCTTGCTAGTGCCAATGCTTTCGGCACTGTCCTACCCAAGCTCAACTTGGATCGTCGTCGCCGTGACCGTCATTCCTGTCTGGCTTTTCGGTGGTCTGGCGATCTTCTTCCAGGTGAAGTTGCTGAGAACGAACTCGAACACAGCCTGGCTGGGAGCCTTCCTCTCGGTAGTCGCGGGTCTGCTGTTCCTTGAAAAGGCAGTCCTGATTCCGTTCATCCTGTTCTTGATCACCGCAGGTTGGTTCGTCCGAGGTGGGTTTATTGACTCACTGACCGTCACCTTGCGGAGCTACCGGCGGCTATGGGCGGCCTTCGCGGTGCTGGGCGTTGTGTACGTCACCGCGTTTGCCTTCATTTCGCAGGAGCCTCTGCGACCACCTGCATTGGTCGACGCTGGCAGATCGTTTGCCGGGACCTACACCCAGACAATCGGGTGGATCCTCGCCGGTGGGCCTTGGCGGTGGTTTGCTTTTGGGAATGTGAACGCGGATGGCAACGCCCCCGTGTTCATGACGGCCCTCTCGATCATCCTGCTTATCGGTTTGGTCGTCATTTCAGCCATGCTGCGTCGGCGGCGGTTGCGTGTCTGGCTGCCGTGGTTTGTCTTCGTCGGGATTGCCACCGTCCCGCTGGTAGTTGGCCGAGTCTCGACGGTGGGCTGGGGCGTCACCCACACATTCCGTCACTTCGCTGATGGTGCACCGTTGCTGGCGTGCACGCTGGCAGTCGCGTTCTTCGGACTGAGAATTGACCCGGCGAGCGAGCGACGATCAAATCCCGCAGCCCTGACTCTGCGGCGATACCTGGGGAATCCGGTTGCTGTCGGCTGCTGCGTGGCGCTGTTCAGCGTCAGCACGCTGGTGTCCGCAGCGGCCTATCGCGACATCTTCAGTGTGAACCCCGGGCGTAGCTTCTCCGACAATCTGCAGGCTGACCTTGCTGCGAACCCACAGGCGCAAGTCTTCAACAGTTCCCCACCGGCTGCCTTCGGGTTGGTGGTCGCCCCGTTGCCTTTCAATACGCAGGAGTCAATGTTCAAGATCTATCCTCGCCAGCCTCACTGGGCGACGTGGAGCGAGAAGTTGACCGTCGTTGCAGCGGACGGGCACCTCAAGCCCGGAATAGTCGACGGTCCGGAGCTTCCGACGGGCTTGTCACCGGGTTGCGGGACGCTTGTAGACGACACGGCGAGGATTCCAATCACCCCGACGCCATTCAACTTCTGGCGAGTCGTCTATCTGCAGTACTACTCCAAGACGGACACCGTCTTGACCGTGAACGTGGGTTCGGCACCGACGGACATCCCCGTCAAAGCCAACCAGTGGAACGACGTCTATGCCTCGGTTGGCGCCTTCGGTGGGGACTTGGATTTCTCCGTGCCCAGCCCGAAAGACGCTGTCTGCCTGAACAAAGTGGTGTACGGAAACCCGGTGCAGGTATTTGGGTCATGACTGGTCTAGCTGTCGGCGACAACTTCAAGTACTGATCGCCATCGTTTGGACACGACGCGAGCTCCAAGGGCAAAGGGCAAGGTTACAACTGATATCACCCTTGTGCTGGTTTGATCGAGCACGCCCTTGGGTCGAGTCCTAGGACGCAGCTTACGGATGAGGGTCGCTGAGTCGGTGGCCATGCTGTCGGTGACCAGCCGCCGGATGCGGATGTTGCCAAAGCCTGCACGTTGCAGTGCGATGCGCAGTGATTGCTCGGAGAAAAACCGAATATGCGTGGGATCTTCGAGCATCCACCAGGCGGAACCATTTCGGGATAGTGCACTGCTGTCACCGGCTGGTGTGATGGCGTAGAAAGATCCATCGTTCTGCAGTTGTGACCGCAGGACGCGCAGTGCCGTGTGTAGGTCACCGATGTGCTCAAGCACGTGGATCGCAGTGGCCGCCCGGTAGCCCGCTGAGGAATGGCTGGCGACCTCGCTGAGGACGCGGGCGGTGCTGGCGTCAAGGCCCGCACGAACGAGTCGGACTCCGTCGACTTCGCCTGTCGACACGTTTGGATCTATGCCGACCACGTCAAAGCCAGCTCGGGCCAGCCGGCGCGCCAGCAATGCCTCTGGCCCGCAACCAACCTCAAGAACGGCACCTGGGGGAGACAACTCGGGCACTCGGTGCAGAAGTCGGCGGTAGGTCAGCTCGATCCGTACGGTGCCTCCTGGACCTTCGCCGTATTCGACGTTTCTGGCATAGGCCGGGGCCAGGTCCAGATCCCGCTCGACGTGTCCGCAGTCTGCACACCGATAGAGGTGCGCTTGGTCGTCCAGTGTTACCAGCGAGGATTCGCCAGAGCAGACTTCACACGCTCGAACCGTCACGGCCGGTGCTTCCGCCAGAGGACTCCCAGTAACGCCAAGGCGAGCGCCACAGCAGTGAGGATGGCTGGTGCCGGGTTTCGGGTCACGAGCACTGGCGAGGCCAACGACCACTGGGACACATTGCCAGCGATCCACGCGAATGGCGCGGCTGCCAGAAGCAGCAAGGCCGCTGCAAAGATCCGCCGCGAACCGATGTTAAACAGGAACGCGGCAGCGCACAGGGCGGCTGTCACAACCCCAATGAGCAAGCCGCCGAACACAAAAGCGCCAATGCTGACCGCGATCGCGGCGCGGGATGGGTTTCGCAGGTACGTCCAAAGCCGGCCGTTGGCCGCGTCGGTAGCGGTTGGTGGGTCGGTGGGTGCCCCAGTCACTGCGCGCACGCGGCGCAGCCTGCCTGGAGCCAGCCACAGAAGGAGGCACAGCGCCAACGCAATGACCGAGATGTATCGGGACCACACGGCAGAGCCCTGGGGTTCGTACTTCAGGGTGACCTCGTGAGCACCGCCTGCGGGAAGCGCGATGGCCGCAGCGTGTCCGTCGACGATGAATGGGTTGACTGGCTGTCCATCCAGGGTCGACTTCCATCCCGGGCCGAGGGTCTGGCTGAAGACAGCCAACTGCGGCCTGTCGCTGCTATCGAATTTCGCCGTGGTCTCAGTCGCCGTCGAGGTGACGACCGACGTGGCCGAGGTGGGGGGAGTTAGTGGTTGGGCGGACGCTTTTGGGTCTCTCATGGCCAACGAGTTGATGACGACACCATTGACCGACCGCAGGCGGTTCGTACCTGGATTCAGGGTGACCGAGTCGCAGCCGGTGAACAACCACGGTGCCTCCGTTGCCTTGCCGCCAACCGGCTTTACCCGCATGGGCTGGCCATTGAGGGTCGATGCCGTTAAGCATCCCTTCTTGTCCGGCTTTCCGGTGCCTCCGCCTTCGGCAACGCCATACTCCTCGACCTTTCGGACGGCCGGGAACATGATGTTCCGCTCAAGCGTCGGCTCGAGATCGTCGTCCGCAAGCGGGCCCTGTGCGTCCCGTTCCAGCAGAACCGTCATCGGCGTGCGAGCGATCTCGCTGCTGTTCTTCTGGACGGCGTCGCCGACCAGATCTGACAACTGCGACGACGTCTTGGTGACCGGAAGGATATCGGCCCCGTCGATTGAAATGTGATTGATGAACACCGGCGGCGTGCGTCCGGGCTTGAGGGAATTGACTTCAATCTTGACCTGATCAGATTCGACGCCACCCAGGTCGACGCTGGCGAAGCCGGTCGCGTCCACCTTGGCCGTTTGGGATGCCGTCCCCGCCGAGATCCGGAAGCTCTCGGCGCCCGATTTGGGAAGGTTGGCGATCGATATGCCGCGGATGGTTCGGGGCGCAGCGAAGCGCACAGTGGCCCCGGAACCCACCGTGTTGGTGAAGCCATCACCGATTTGCCAGGCGGTGTTCAGGCCCTTGTCAAAAGCGAACTGGGGGGAGCCGAACGGCATCGTGGGGTCATTGAAACCGAACGGTGTGACCGAAGACGCACCCTCCCAATCGAGGACCGCTTGGCGGGCGGGCGTAGATGGCCACAGGGTTCGGGTGGCGCTGGTGAGCGGCTGGCCAGCGCCCTGGATCGGGCCGAGGGCACCCAGGAGGACCGTCTGGTTGATGTTCCGACGTTGATTCGAGTCGGTGAAGACCAACTCGTGTCCGGTGCCGAGTTGGCGCGCGAATTCTTCCGAAGTCAGGTCGCCGGCATAGGTGAACGGGCGCTGACCAGTCAGCACACCGAACTGAGCGGCGCCGCTGAAAGCGAAGCCATCACCGTCGATGACGGCCGTCCGTGACGGATCTTCGGATCGGACGATGCTCCCCGCCGCGGTCTGCTTGTAGAAATGCAATGGTGGAGTGTCTGCGTCGAATCGGGTCAGTGGGTTGTTGGCCAATTCGCGCGGACTGATGACGTTTTGGCCGGGTCGACCTAACGTCCCGTCCTGGGTCAGACCGGGATCGGTGTCGAGTCTGGGCTGGACGATGGACGGCCGGCCGCCGGTGAAAGCCTCCCAATCGAAATCATTTCGCAGCAGTATGTCGCTGACTCCCAGATACCAACCAGCATCCGAGACGGCGCTTTGGCTCAGTGAGCCCGACTGCAGTCCGATGTCGGATGCAGCGAGGAAATTGGACAGGTGGGGAGAAGTCGTCGGTAGAGCGGTTCGCAGCATGGAGTGGCGAGTGTTCAGGATGCTGAAGGGCAGATCGTCGTAGCTGTCGGTGGACCAGCGGTAGCGTGCCAGCACTTGCCCGGGCAGCCACCAGACCCTGCTGCGGGCCGACCCGGCGTCGAGTCGGGCGCCGACAGTGGCCCAGTAGGACGGAATATCCCAGCGACCGGTATACAACTCGCCCACGACAGCTGGCTGGGCAGCCAGCCCAACGAGAACCAACGAGGTTCCGATTGCCAACGAGCGTTGCCCGAACGTTCGCCAACGCGGTGCCAGGGTGCCAATTCCGAGCGCCACCAGGATGGACAGCCCGAGTGCCAGCCCGGCCCCAGCCTTGTTGGTTGTCCTGAACGCAATCGCACCCGGCAAGAAATCAAATGCCGCGCTCAGGACCCTGCCGAATGGTGTCGGGTTATCCGGTGGATAGAGGCCGACCATCAGGATTGCTGCGCTCAGGGCCATCCCGAATGCGAGTAGTCGCACGCGCCCGCGGCTGACAATGAGGCCCACCAAGGCCATGAGCGGAAACACAAATGACGCGATGATCACGAAAGGGTTGTTCAGATAGGGCATGAAACCCGGTTGCCAGGGACCTGTCACAGGGCTCTGCCCGTACATGGTCCACATACCCAGGCCACGCAGAACCTCGGCGAACGAGGACACCGAATTGATGGTCTGAATCGATTCGGTGTTGTCGACGATGTTGGTTGCCGCACCGAACGCAAATACGGCCGGAACCAGCCAGTAGAGCGACACCAGCGCAATCAGAAGCAGGATCCGAAGGAGCGCCCGCAGTGTTGTCTTCCAGTCGATGCCCCAGATCCGACTGACCCACACCACGAGAACTGGGATGACGACGCACTGAATGATCGGGACAACACCGGTGTTCATTCCCGACATCGAGAAGAAGATCAGTGCGGCCAGCGCGGGCCAGCGCCAACCGCCCCGCCGGACAGCGAGGTTGACGACGATCAGGAACCAAGGCAGCAGGGCGTAGGGCAGTTGGATGGCCAGTTGGGAGGCACCGACAATGGCGTACGGGTTCGCGACGTAGACGACGGCGAGGGCGACCCGGGTAATCGTTGAGGCCCTGTCTGCGGTGACATCACGCAGGAACCGGACAGCACCCCAGGCCCCAAAGAGCACGAGCACGAGCTTGGTGAACCGCATCGACAGTTCGGGCGAGAATCCCAGACTGTGCAGGATCCCCATCGCGAAGTCGACTGGAGCAAGCCCGAGGTTGTAGTTGCCCGCCCCAGCCTGCGGGTCAGGCAGCCACGTCGAAAGGTCCAGCGCGAATCGATGCCACGGGTTGAGGTAGACCTCGATCTTGATGTCAGGGGTGTAAAGGCCCAATTGACTGAGCATGATTGGTGCAGCCACAGCGAGTGCCAACAGGAAGTAGCTGAGCCGCTCTGCCGGTCCGATCGTTCGCCTGGACTGCCACCGCTGTTTGAAACGCGACAACAGGTCGGTGAACGGGCTCCGGCGTTGCTCGTCTGGGGCTGAGCCGTCGTCGATCGGGGGACGGGTCAGGAGGGACATGACTGCGGAACCCTCCTGGTGTGCTGCTGGCAATTCTCGCCGTTCGAAGTTGCACTCTACGGCTCAAACCGGCGCGGGGCGGGTACTGACTCGGATTTCGTCGTAAGGTTGCCCCGTGGACGTGGATATCGCTGGCCAGCAAGGCCAACAAGGCCAAACCGTTCAACCGGTGCCGGGATCGCAACCGGTTCCGAGGGAGTTGAGCCGTGGGGCGAAATTGGCCATCCTTATTGGTGCGGTTCTCTGGGTCGTTGCCGGGGGACTGTTCTATGTACCGGTCACTGTCCAGGCAACGGATGGCGCCAAACTCGACTGTGGGAGTGCGGCTTCACCAACCAGTGGAGTGCAGTCCTTCGCCTGCGGCCCGGCGGCAGCGCAGAGCCGGGTCCAAGCCGTGACAGTGCTCATTGGCGGACTGGTGATCGCCGTGGGTGGTGCGGCCGTCTTCGGATTCGCCAAGGACGGCAGCGGGCGCAAGACCGTGACTGAGTAGTCGAAGCAGCAATCGGCGGGCACTATCTCGCTGGTGATCTCGTCCAGGATGGGCCGAGATTTTGGCTGTCAGGAGGCGGCGGCGGCCTTGGTCTTCTTCTTCGCCTTGGCCCGATCCTTAGCCTTACCGGCTGAGTCCGGTGCCGGGGTCGTGGCTGGGACAGGCTCACTTCCGATGATCTGGAGGAATTGGCTCTGGAGGAAACTCCACACCAGATCAGCACCCTCTGGCGTGTAGTGAAGACCGTCGACACGCATCGCTACGCCGTCGATGTTCTCCGGATCCTTGCCGGCACCGCATTCCCACGCGTCAAGATCGACCACCGGGACGTTGCCGTCTTGGGCAGCCACCTTCGCGATGACACCGTTGAGCCACGCGACCCTGGTGTCGTCATTCATTGCGATGGATTTCGGATTGGTCGCAGTCTCAACGGTGCGGTGGCATGGGACATTGACTAGCGCGACCTTCTTACCGCCACGTCGCAAATCGGCAATCGCGCGTTCGATCTGTGCCGTCAGCCAGGCTTCGTACTCGGGAGTTCCCTGGCGCACGACCTGACCGTTGATCCGAATGTCGTATTGCTGGTAGTGACCGAGGAAGAGCACGGCCAGGTCGGCGTTGGCAGCGTCGAGCAGTTCGCCGCGCCTGTCTACCCACTGGTAGCACTTTGGATCTGACTCCTCGTCACTTCCGGCCAGCACGTACGTAGTCGGGAATTGGCCGCACCCGAGTTCGGTCGCGCCACCGACTGCGAACTGCATACCCTGCTGGGGAAAGTTCTCACGCAAGCCATACGGCACTGAATCGCCGATGATGAAGACTCTGGGACCGATCCCGGTGTAGGTGATGTCTTTGGTCTTGTTGTTCAGCAGTTCCGGATTATTGGCTGCCTCGCGGGCACCCATTGCCGTTGAGCCCATGACCGCAACGAGAAGGATTGCGACCGATGCGAATGCGATTCCAATTTGACCCTGGCTGCCGAACTTGCGCTTCAACGCGCCCCGCCGAATAGGCATTTCAACGAAGACATATGACGCGATCGCCAGGATGAACGTCAACACCATCCGTACCGCGAACAGCAAGAGGCCGTCCACACCGACGCGCGCCGGGGTCAAGATGACCAGCAGCGGCCAGTGCCATAAGTAGAGGCCGTAGGAGATCAGCCCGATCTTGCGCAGAGGCTCCCACGACAGCGTCTTGTTCGTGAGGTTGGATCCCGGTGTGCTGCACACGGCGATGAGCCCGGCCACAACCAGCGAGAAGGCGAGCATGCCGCCGTAGAACAGTCCGCGGTCCGTTTCGCTGACGAGGAAGAATGCGAGTACAACAGCTCCCAGCAAGGCCAGTCCCCACGCGCCGCTGTGCCTGGCCCACCCGGGCAAAACGGTTTGACCCTGCGCACGACGCCACTGCGCCCACGCTGCCAGCGTTGCCCCGACCAGCAATTCCTGGGCGCGAGTGTCGGTACCGAGATAGAGCCGGTCTGCCGACGCGCCGCCGTTGGCGAGAAAGCCCGTCCACAGCGTCGAGGCGACGGCCAATGTCCCAAGAGCGGCAACCAGGCGGCCGTCCGCGCGCAAACGCCACAGGAGAAGCCCGGCGAGAAGCACGGGAAAAAGCAGGTACCACTGTTCTTCAACCCCCAGCGACCACGTATGGATCAGTGGGGAGGGAGCTTGGAACTGATCGAAGTAGGACTGGCCGGACAGGATGATCCACCAGTTGTTGACGTAGAACAGCGTTGCGATTCCCTGACCGCGAATGGTCACTTGCTCAAGAGCCGGGCTGAAGACGGCATAGACGCAAACGCCCAAGAGCATCACCGACAGCGCAGGGAAAAGCCGTCGCGCTCGGCGACCCCAGAATGCGACGTAGTTGATAGCGCCCTGTCGCTGGTGTTCACGCAGCAGAATCGAGGTGATCAGGTAGCCGGAGAGGACGAAGAAAACGTCCACACCAAGGAAGCCACCCGTGATCCCCGGCAGAGTGAAGTGGTAACCCATGACTGCAAGCACGGCCACCGCCCGCAAACCATCAAGTGACGGTTCGTAGGTGAGCGCTGACGCGGTCGGACCGGTGCCTGACTGCGTTGCCCCAGACTTTGGCAGGTCAGTCGTTGGGCTGGAGAAGGACATGAGGCTCACATTCGGCTGGGCTTCTTGCTGCGCAGGTAGACGCTAGCCCATTGTTCGCTGTAGCAGGCGCGCACCGATGGGAATTGGTTGCTGGGATTCGACGAGGTCGCGGGATAGGGCCGATTTGCCAGGCTTTGGCCGGCGATTGGCTAGGGTGGCGTCTCGTGGCGGGACAAACGGTAGGACGCGACGGCATTCGCCGCTCGGTCGATCTATTCAAGGCGTTCCGGCTAGAGCAGACTCAGCCAGAGGTGTTCTACTCGACCCTCGCGGCTGACACGATCCGCGGGATCGAGCGCCACCGGAGCGTCGACGGTGCTGTCGTCCTGGATATTGGCGCTGGCCGACCTCAGTTCGCCGACGCTTTTGTTGACGCAGGAAGCATTTACGCGGGACTCGACCCCGACGTGTCAATGCTGGAGTTTGCGACGTCGGACCGCGCGTTGCCAATCGCGGGCGATGGCCTCGCTCTGCCCTTTCGGTCTGGATGTGCTGACATTGTGCTCGCGTCGAACGTGCTTGAGCATGTTCCTGATCCAGCGGCATTTGGCAACGAGATGATGCGCGTGACGAAGATCGGCGGCTACGCCGTCATCTCGTACACCAATTGGCTATCGCCGTGGGGTGGGCACGAGATGTCTCCCCACCATTACCTCGGTGCCGAGCATGCGTTTCGCCGTTTTGAGCGAAAGCACGGACACCGCGGCAAGCATCGCGTCGACGAGAACCTCTACCGCGTTTCGGTCGCTGACGGGCTCAAGTGGGCAAAAAGCCTCGGCAACGCGGAACTGGTGGAGGCGCGTCCGCGGTATTACCCGAGTTGGGCGAATTGGATCACCTTGGTTCCTGGCTTCCGAGAGGTCTTCTCCTGGAATCTCTGGATGGTCCTCCGAAGGACGTCATGACTCGCGCGCGCGCACTGCTCACTGCAGCCCGACCCAAACAGTGGGTCAAGAACGTCTTGGTGTTTGCCGCACCCGTGGCGGCTGGTGTCATCTTGCAGCCCAAGGCACTGCTGTGGACGCTGCTGGCCTTCTTCATCTTCTGTTGCGCCGCCTCCGCGACCTATATGACCAACGACGTGTTAGACGTGGAGGCCGACCGCCAGCACGCCTCCAAACGCAACCGTGCAATCGCGGCTGGAATCGTCTCGCCGCGGACCGCCGGTGTCGTTGCCGCGGTGCTGGCACTGATCTCGCTGGTCTTGCCGCTGCTACTTGGCAACCCACGCTTGGCCGCGATCATCGCGGGCTACTTGGTGCTTCAGGCAGCGTATGTGTGGCGTCTCAAGCACGAGGCAGTGCTCGACGTCGCCAGCGTCGCCGCCGGATTTCTCCTACGAGCTATCGCTGGTGGTGTCGCCACGGGTGTGGTGATCTCCAACGCGTTCCTGGTCGTCGTCGGATTCGGAGCGCTGTTCATGGCGGTAGGTAAGCGGTACTCGGAGATCATGGCCCAAGACCAGTCGGTGCAGATCACCCGACGATCACTGGCTGGTTACACCCCGGGATACCTGCGCACGTTGATAGCGATCTCCGGCTCGGTGGCCCTGGTCGGGTATGTCCTCTGGGCACTGGAGATCGACCGTGCCCATCCGCTGGCAGGCCCGTGGGCATCCTTGTCGATCATTCCGTTCACCCTGGCGATGATGCGATTCGCCCGAGATGCTGACGCTGCCCTCGCCGAAGCACCCGAGGACGTTGTCCTGGCTGATCCGGTGCTGTTGATCCTCGGATTGATCTGGGTCGGACTGTTCGTAGCGCAGGTGGCCGCGAGATGACCGAGATTGCCGTCACCGGACATTCCCGCAGGCTCATCGCGGGGTGGGGCCGGACAGCGCCAGTCACCTCTGACGTCGTCGTCCCAGAGGACTACCGCAACGTCGCAGACGTCGTCGGGCAAGCCGAGGGCTCGGTGATCGCCAGAGGCCTGGGCCGCTCCTATGGCGACGCGGCGCAAGTGGCCGGCGGCACGACGATTGACCTCACCAGGTGCGATCGCATCCTCGGATTCGACGCGACGACCGGGGTGGTCGACGTTGAGGCTGGGGTGTCGATTGATCACCTGATCCGAACCTTTGTGCCAAAAGGCTGGTTCGTGCCAGTCACGCCGGGGACTCGATATGTGACGGTAGGCGGCGCGATTGCCTCCGACGTGCACGGCAAGAACCACCACGCCGTTGGCAGCTTCGGCCAGCACGTCGTGGACCTGACCGTGGTGACCGGGGCAGGCACCGTGCTGAACTGCTCGCCGGAATCGGAACCGGAGCTCTTTTGGGCGACCGTGGCGGGCATGGGCCTGACTGGTGTGATCACCCGCGCACGAGTGCAGCTGCAGCCGATCGAGTCGTCCCTGATCAAGGCCACGAACGAGCGCGCAGCCAACCTCGACGACGTCATGTCGAGGATGATGGAGATCGACAAGTCCGTGCCCTACACGGTCGCGTGGGTGGATAGCTTGGCGAAGGGCTCGCGGTTCGGGCGCGGGCTGATCAGCCACGGCGATCACGCGGTGGCCGCTGACACTCCGGGCCGCGCTGATCCCCTAGCGATGTCGATCAGCGATCCAGTCGCATTCCCGATCAACCTTCCGAGTAGGTCGCTGAACAAGCTGTCGGTGGCGGCGTTCAACGAACTGTGGTTCCGCAAGACTCCGAAGACCGCCGCCGCGCAGTTGACGTCGATGGCGAGCTTCTTCCATCCACTCGACATGGTCGGTGACTGGAACCGCATCTATGGTGCCCCCGGATTCCTGCAGTACCAATTCGTCGTCCCCGACTCGGGCTCGGAACTCATCGGCCGCGCGCTACGAACCATCGCGGCGACCGGGGGCGTGTCGTTCTTGACCGTCCTCAAACGCTTCGGACCGGGCAATCAGGCCCCGCTTTCTTTCCCCATGACCGGCTGGACGCTCGCGCTCGACATCCCCGCACGGGTCGCGGGCCTCGGACGGGTACTCGATCGGCTCGACGAGCAGGTGGCGCAGGCCGGTGGCCGGATCTACTTCACCAAGGACTCGCGGCTGCGGCCTGACCTGGTCGACACGATGTACCCGCAGCTCCGGCAGTGGCAAGCAGTGCGGGACCGCTACGACCCGTCGAGGCGGATGCAGTCAGACCTGGCCACTCGGCTCGGTATCTAGGGGATCTCGGTAGCTATGAGAGTGGGACACGACATGCGCGATGGTTTGGGTGCGATGCAACGAATCATGTTGCTTGGAGGCACAAGCGAGATTGGCCTCGCGATCGTGCGCGAGTTGGCGAAGGACGGACGGTTGACCGACGTCTTCTTGGCGGTTCGTTCCGTGGACTCCGCTGCGGAGGCGATAGCGGCGTTATCGCACGAACACCCAGGCCTGAACGTGGTCGCTGTGCAGTTTGACGCAGCCAAGCAGGAGACATATGAGCCGGCCTTCGACACAGCGTTCTCCGGTGGCTCCGTGGATTGCGTCATCAGTTCCTTCGGTCTGTTGGGTACCGGGGTGGACTGCGAGCAGGACCTCGACGGCGTCCGGCAGTTGCTGGACGTCAACTACACCGGCGCGATCCTCACCGGCACCATCGCGGTTCAGCGCTTCCGCACCCAGGGATATGGCTCGTTGGTGGTGCTCTCATCGGTGGCGGCCGAGCGATCGAGACTGGACAACTACGTATACGCATCCACCAAGGCGGGCGTCGATGCGTGGGCGTCTGGAATGGCTGATTCGCTGGTGGGATCAGGGATTCAGGTTTTGGTGGTTCGTCCTGGATTCGTCCACACCAAGATGACCGAGGGCTTGCCGGTCGCGCCGTTGGCCACCACGCCGGAGGTCGTCGCCGAACAGACCGTCAAAGCCTTGCGAAAGGGTTCCTCGCTGGTGTGGGCACCCGCGGGTGTCCGGCCGTTGATGTCGACCTTGCGACATCTGCCACGGCCGGTCTTCCGGGTTGTGACCAAGCGGGCAGCCGGGTCGTAGCGATGGGCAACGTACGAGTCGGCCTGACGGGTGGAATCGGCTCGGGGAAGTCGACGGTGGCCCAATTGTTGGCGGCGCGGGGCGCCTATGTCATCGATGCTGACGCGATCGCGCGTGAGTTAGTGGCACCGGGCACCCAAGGTCTTGCTGCCTTGGCCGAGGCCTTTGGCAACGGCGTCATCCAGGCTGACGGTTCGCTTGACCGCGCAGGCTTGGCCACCGTTGCATTTGCCGACGAGGCCTCGCGTCAGCGACTCGATGCCATCACGCACCCATTGATTCGTGAGCGCACCTTGCAGATGTACGCCGATGCACCGGATGGCGCGGTGATTGTGCACGATGTTGCGCTGCTGACCGAGCTGAACTTGGCTGATGCCTACGACCTAGTGGTGGTCGTTGACTGTCCTGATGATCTGCGCGTCCAGCGCTTGCTGGTTCGGGGACTGACGGAGCAGGATGCCCGCGCACGGATGGCCGCGCAGGCGACCCGCGAGCAGCGCTTGGCGATCGCGGATGAGGTCATCGACAACTCCGGCACGCTGGCGGATCTTGCAGACCACGTTGACCGGGTGTGGGACCGCATCTCGACAGTGGCGGCGTCTTGACGCTGCGCCGCCGCTGTTCTCCTAACCGAGGCCGAGGAACTCCGGTAGTTCGGTGCGGCGCACCTTGCCCGACTCAGTGCGGGGCAGATCGCTCGTCGGGTAGTAGCTCTTTGGCCGTTGGTACCCGGCCAGATGCCCTGCTGCGTGGTTGGTGATGGATCGCAACACGGTTTCGGTCGCCGCTGTCTCCATGCTCCTCGCGGCGGGGTCCTCGTGGAGGACGAGGGCCGCACAAACGCGCTGACCCCACTGCTCATCCTCGATCCCAAACACTGCGACCTCGCTGACGGACGGATGTGCCAAGAGGACGTCTTCGACTTGCGCGGGGTACACGTTGACACCACCGGTGATGATGAGGTCGTCGCGGCGGCCGACGAGCCACAGGTAGCCGTCCTGGTCGAGGCGACCGAGGTCACCGACGGAGAACTCACGACCACCCTGGTCGTTGGTGTGCCAGGCCCTCAAGGTCTTCTCGGGGTCGTTCCAATACTCGAACGTGAACCATCGCGGAACTTGGCACCAGATGACGCCATCGCGAATCGTGAGCGTTCGTCCGGCGCGAGCCCGACCGACCGTTCCTGGGCGTTGTTCCCACTCACGACCGCTGCATGCGGTGAACTGGCCTTCGGTGGAGCCGTAGAACTCCCACGTTCGGTCGACTCCGGCCCAGTCGTGAATCTGCTGTTTGAGCGGGGCCGGGCACGCCGCGCCAGCGTGGGTCAGTAGGCGGTACGGGGACGGTGGCGGTCCGCCCGGCAAGGCCATCAACCGTTGGATATGGCTGGGCACGACGAACGCGTGCGTGGGCCTGTCCTCGACGAGGCAGTCCGCGATGCGCTGGGCGTCAAAAGCTCCGGGCAGCAACACGGTGCCACCCGCGAGTAGCACCAGCATGGCGAACCGCAGGGGCCCGCTGTGGGCGAGCGGGCCGTGAACCAGGGTCACATCCTGACCAGTGAACACCCACTGTTGCTGTTCATCTGCCCAAGCCGTGGTGGCGGTCTGCTCGTCCCAGATTCCACTCCAGACCCCCTTCGATCGTCCCGTCGTTCCGGACGTGTAGTGCATCGGTCGACCGAGTGGTATCGGTGCAAGCTCAGCCGGTGGGGTGTCTGTCCGGGTGCTCGTGAGTGTGAAGAGGGAGTCCGCGTCGTCGATCACCAACGACACTTCGGCATCGGCGATTATCTGCTCGCGAGCCTCTGGCGGCAGAGCGGGATTCACCATCACCGGGATGATCCCGCTTCGCAAAGCACCCATGACCAGCCCGAGGACGTGTGCCTGGATCTCAGCAGCTTCCTCGTGCGGCGTTCCCTCGGCTGGCACCACGATCGCGATCCGGTCACCGGTCATCACCTGAGCGGTGTGGGCGGCGTGCAAGTGACCAGCGGCCGCCTCGGCCATCGCCTCGCACTCCTGCGCTCCAAGCCTCCGCACCCGCGCCACGCTACCTCCACCCACGCCCGTCGGGTGGTCCTCGCCCGCTCACCCCTGCTCCACTTTGCTACCGCAACACACCGGCGACTGGGGTTGAACTCGCTCCGTTCCGGTGTGTTGCGGTAGCAAGGTGGTGGGGTCACGTCGGCACGCATCGGCTGCGATGAGCGCTACCCGGCTGCTAAAGCACCCGGTGGAGTTTGCGGACGAGGAGATGGGGCTCCACGACTGCTTCGTTCCAGGTCCAACGAACGACCGTCCAGCCGCAGGACCTCAATGCGTCCTCGCGCAGCTTCTCGCGCATGAGGTCATCTCGCGACGTGTACTTCAACGCGCCGTCGGCCTCGCCGACAACACGCTCCTCAAGCCAAACGAGGTCACCCCAAACCGTGCGCCCGTTGGGTAGCGTTATGGGCCACCCGACCTTCGGCGCCGGGAGACCCGCAGTGATCGCCACCGCACGGGAAGCGGACTCAAGTGGTGACTCGGACGCCGGGTCGGCCTCCAGAATTGCTCGCCGGGCAGGGCGAATGCCCGGCCACCTGGGCATGTCTCTGGCTACGAGTTCGAGGCTTTCCCGTGCCCGCGTCCGGAGGTCATCTCGGTGAACTGCCACACGATCGTCGAGTTTCATGGTCAACGCGGCACGAAGCACGAGCTTGCGCATCGCGGAGTCGCAGACGGCAAGGCCATCGCCCAAATTTGACTGTCTGGCAAGATCAACTGCGGTCCGTGCCGGGCCCGTCGTCACAATCCCGTCGATGGTGACGCGTTGCTGCTGCGGAACCCGCGCCGAAACCGTGCGGTATCCGTCGCGCGCGAGATGGCTCCCTCCCGGGACCGTCGCAGTCACAAGATCTCCTTCGTGCCTGCGGCGCCAACGTCTCCGGAAGTCCAGGCCGTGCAAACGAGCCGCGGATTCGTGGCTGATGACCGCCCCCGGGATCGCCAACTGAATCGCGAGCGCCCGTTCGTGGAGTTGGTCGTCGTCCCCACCGTCTGTGAGCTGCTTGACCACGTAGACGTCTCGACTGATTCGGCCCAACAGCCCAATGGTTGCGGCTGCGTCAAGCCGCTTCCTTCGCACACCTCGAAGCTGCGCGTCGCGCCCGCGGAATGGCAAGCCGCCAAATAGGTCGATCAGCAGGTCGGTGGTTGCGAAAGCGGCGGCATCTGAGGGCATCACAACAGCGTCCAGCGAATGTGTGGTGCCAGCTGCCGCCCATCTCTCAGCTGTGGAAACCGTCACGGTCAGCGTTGCAGCAACAACCCACCCGACTTTGCAACCGGCACACGCCGGTAGGCGGCTGTGAAAGGGACGCCACACGGCGTGTACCGGTAGCAAAGTGGAATAGGGGTGAGCGGCCCCGGGCCACAGCGGACGTTGTCGAGCCAACGGCGTGGGGCACGGCCGGGCTGGCGGGGTAGCGTTGGGCCATGGCGAGGCCCGTTACCGACCTTCAACGAACCGTTGCCCCGTTTCGGGTGATTAGCGAGTACGAACCGGCCGGCGACCAGCCAGCGGCAATCGCGGAGATCGCCCGCCGGATCGAGGCGGATGACCAGAACGTCGTGCTGCTAGGTGCCACCGGAACCGGCAAGAGCGCGACCACGGCTTGGTTGGTTGAGAAACTCCAACGCCCGACGCTGGTCATGGCGCCCAACAAGACGCTGGCGGCGCAGTTGGCCAACGAATTCCGCGAACTCATGCCTGACAACGCGGTCGAGTACTTCGTCTCCTACTACGACTACTACCAACCCGAGGCCTACATCCCGCAGACCGATACCTACATCGAGAAGGACTCCTCCATCAACGAGGAGGTCGAGCGTCTTCGGCACTCCGCGACCAATGCGCTGCTCACCCGTCGGGACTGCATCGTGGTCGCGACCGTCAGTGCCATCTACGGTCTGGGGACGCCGCAGGAGTACATCGATCGGATGGTGCGGGTTCGTGTCGGCGAAGAATACGATCGCGATTCGATCTTGCGTCGACTGGTACAGATCCAATACAGCCGCAACGACCTCGCCTTTACTCGAGGCACGTTCCGAGTTCGTGGCGACACCCTCGAGGTGTTCCCGGTGTACGAGGAGCATCCAGTCCGCATTGAGTTCTTCGGCGACCAAGTCGAACGGCTGATGACCCTGCAGCCGGTGACCGGCGAGATCCTGACTGAGGACAGTGAGCTTTACGTCTTCCCCGCCTCGCACTACGTCGCCGGTCCGGAACGGATGGAACGCGCGATCACCGCCATCGAAGCGGAGCTTGAAGGTCGCCTGGCCGAGCTGGAGAAGGGCAACCACTTGTTGGAAGCCCAGCGGTTACGCATGCGAACCGAGTACGACATTGAGATGATGCAGCAAGTCGGTTTCTGCTCCGGTATCGAGAACTACTCGCGTCACATCGATGGTCGCGAGCAGGGGAGTGCACCGAACTGCCTGATCGACTACTTCCCCGAGGACTTCCTGCTCGTCATCGATGAGTCGCACGTGACGGTGCCGCAGATTGGCGGCATGTATGAGGGCGACATGTCGCGCAAGCGGATGTTGGTCGACCACGGGTTCCGGCTGCCGAGCGCGATGGACAACCGGCCGCTGCGGTGGGAGGAGTTCGTCGACCGGATCGGCCAGACGATCTACCTGTCCGCGACCCCAGGTCCCTATGAACTGGCCAAGGTCGACAACGACGTTGTTGAGCAGGTGATCCGACCGACTGGCCTGCTCGACCCGGAGATCATCGTCAAACCAACCAAGGGCCAAATCGACGACCTCCTCGACGAGATCCAGACGCGGGTCGCCGTCAAGGAGCGGGTTCTCGTCACAACGCTGACCAAGAAAATGGCCGAGGACCTCACTGATTATCTGCTGGAGAACGGAGTACGCGCCCGCTACCTCCACAGCGAGGTGGACACCTTGCGCCGGGTGGAACTGCTGCGCGAACTTCGGCAGGGACTCTACGACGTCCTCGTCGGCATCAACTTGCTTCGCGAGGGCCTGGATCTACCCGAGGTCAGCCTCGTCGCGATCCTGGACGCCGACAAAGAGGGTTTCCTGCGGTCTGCACGCAGCCTGGTGCAGACCATCGGTCGCGCCGCGCGAAACGTCTCCGGCGAGGTTCACATGTATGCCGACACCATCACCGATTCGATGCGCAAAGCAATCGATGAGACCAACCGTCGCCGAGCCAAGCAGACTGCCTACAACGTGGAGCGCGGCGTCGACCCACAGCCGTTGCGCAAGAAGATCGCCGACATCACCGACCTACTCGCTCGTGAAGACGCTGACACCGAGGAGTTGCTCGGGGGATCGGGACGCAGTCGCTCGCGCGGTCGCGTTGCCGGGGGTGACATGCGATCCCGGGCGAAGGCAAGCGACAGCGCCACGAGCGTCACGGTCGCTGACCGCGACGGCATGCCCGCTCGTGATCTGGTCGACCTGATCACCAGGTTGACCGAACAAATGCACGCGGCAGCGGCCGAGCTGCAGTTCGAGCTAGCTGGTCGCTACCGGGACGAGATCTCGGACCTCAAAAAAGAGCTGCGGCAGATGCGCGAGGCGGGCCACGGGTGAACGTTCCCGTCTGGGTCTGGGCACTCACCATCGGGGGCGTCCTCCTAGTTTTCGCGCTTGACCTCATCCTGGTCGACGCCAGCCCGCACGCCTTCACCGTTCGCGAGGCGACCCGTTGGGTGATCATCTACATCGCCGCCGCAATCGTCTTCGGAATTGGCGTCTACTACGTCCAGGGTGCGGAGATCGCTGGCCAATTCTTTGCCGGCTACGTCACCGAGTATTCGCTGAGCGTGGACAACCTGTTCGTCTTCGTCGTGCTCATCGCCAGTTTCGCCGTTCCGGCCGAACTCCAGCACCGGGTTCTCCTGATCGGCATCCTGATCGCGTTGGTGCTGCGGACGATTCTCATCATCATCGGCGCCGCCATCATCGAGGCGTTCATCGGTGTTTTCTTCATCTTCGGAGCCTTCCTGCTGTGGACCGCTTGGAAGGTGTGGTTCTCCGGCGACGAGGAGCCAGACCCGGACGGCAACGCCATCGTTCGGTTTGCCGAGAAGCGGCTTCCGTCCACGCCCGACTACGACGGTCACAAGATGATCACCCGCGTGGCTGGTCATCGGGTGATCACTCCGATGGCCCTAGTCGTGCTGGCGATTGGGACCACCGACCTGCTCTTTGCGTTGGACTCAATCCCAGCCGTCTTCGGTCTGACGCAGGAGAGTTACATCGTCTTTGCCGTGAACGCCTTTGCGCTGATGGGACTGCGGCAGCTCTACTTCCTGCTCAACGGGCTCATCGATCGCTTGATCTACCTGCACAAGGGTCTTGCGCTCATCCTCTGCTTCATCTCGGTCAAGCTGATTCTGGAGGCCCTCCACGGCACGACGAGCTTGAGCGTGCCCCAGATAGGAGCCTTTACATCGCTCGCAGTCATTGTCGCTATTCTTGCCGTCACCGCGATCACTTCCATCGTCGCAGTGAAGCGCCACCCAACGATGGCGCCTAAGGCGGCAGCAGGCTCCCACCCCGAGCGGCCCGTCAGAGGCGCGGGTTCGGGGCTACGGCACCTCGGTGGTGCCGAGTCTGACCCGGCAAGGCCGACGGACAGTCAAGGCGAGCATGAGTTCGACAAACGCAACGACGAAGGAGACTCGACGTGAGCATCTGGATCTGGGTCGCCACCGTAGTTGTGATCCTCGGGTTGCTCGCGCTCGATTTTGCGATAAGCCACAAGCCACACCACGTCGGAATCCGAGAGGCGACCTGGTGGTCGGTGTTTTACATCGCGGTGGCGGTGGTGTTCGGCATCGTCATCTTCTGGTGGCAAGGCACGACCGCTGGCACCGAGTTCTTTTCCGCGTACCTGGTGGAGAAGAGCCTGTCGGTCGACAACTTGTTCGTCTTCGCCATCATCTTCGCTAAGTTCCTGGTTCCGGACGCCCTGCAACAGCGGGTGCTGCTGTTCGGGATCATCTTGGCGCTGGTGTTCCGCACCATCTTTATTGCCGTTGGTGCGGCCGCGCTCGCGTACTTCTCCTTCACCTTTGTGATCTTCGGTGCGTTGCTGATCTGGACCGGGATTCAGTTGGCCCGACACCGCAATGAGGATCCCGAACCCTCCGAGAACTTGGTGACCAAGCTGGCGCGTAAGCGCTTCACGGTCACCGACGACTATCACGGCACCGCGTTCTTCACCAAGATCGACGGAGTCAAAGCAGCAACACCATTGCTGCTCGTCGTCATCGCAGTCGGCTCGACCGATCTCCTGTTCGCCCTCGATTCGATTCCGGCCACCTTTGGTGTCACCCAGGATCCGTATTTGGTGTTCGCAGCGAACGCGTTTGCGCTGCTCGGGCTGCGTGCCTTGTTCTTCCTGCTCAAGGGCCTTCTGGATCGGTTGGTCTACCTGTCATTGGGTCTTGCGGTGATTCTGGTCTTCATCGGCATCAAGCTGGTTCTCACCTGGGCACACGAGACCTGGGCGAGCGTTCCCAAGATTCCGACACTGACCTCGCTGGCGGTCATCGTGGTGATTTTGACGATCACGGCGATTGCCAGCCTGATCAAGACTCGGCAGGACCCGACAGCCGTTGCCCACGCAGGAACAGTCATTAAACCGAAGCATTCCGAGGGCGTCAGCGACTCGTCCGAGCGAAGCAGCGACGAACAGGGCTAGCCGTTCAGCAACAGCTGCTCAACGCTGCTGGCAATTTGCAGATCCTCGCGTGCTGTCACGACGACCACAGCCGCACTGGACGCGGTGCTGCTGATCACGCCGTCGGACTGCGTCGCGCGGTTGGCGGCATCGTCTAGCTCGATGCCCAAGTACGCCAGTGAAGCCACCAGCTGCCCGCGGCGCTCGACTGAGTGTTCGCCGACTCCGCCGGTGAAGACCAAGACATCCAGACCGCCGCAGGACGTGATCATCGCCGAGGTGAGGCTCGCGAGGCTGTGGTCGTAGACCGCCAGCGCCAGGCCCGCCCGGTCGGAGCCGGCGGACGCTGCGTCACTGACATCACGGAGGTCACCACCGACACCGGACACCCCCGCCAAGCCGCCCTCGCGGGTTAAGCCGACCGAAAGGTCGTCGACGGTCAGATCTGCGTGTTCCTGCAGCCACAGCACCATGCCCGGGTCGACCGACCCGCTGCGCGTTGCCATCACCAGGCCTTCCAGCGGCGTGAAGCCCATCGTTGTGTCGACGCTGGCGCCGTCTCGCACCGCACACAGCGAGGCCCCGGCACCGAGGTGACAGGTGACAATGCGAGCGTCGGCAACGTCGCGCCCCGCGAGTTCCGCACCACGGCGACTGGCATAGGCGTGCGACAGCCCATGGAATCCATACCTGCGTAGACCCCAGCGCTGGGTCCACTCCCAGGGCACGGCATAGGTGGCATTCGCCGCCGGGATCGTGGAGTGAAATGCCGTGTCGAAGCAGGCGACTTGAGGTACCTCGGGTAGCAACGCGCGCAGTGCCCGAATGGCAGCAACGGCTTTGGGTTGGTGCAGCGGGGCCAGGTCCGTCAGCGACTCCAAGTAGTCGACCACAGCGTCGTCGAGCACGACCGGTCCGCTGTGGACGGAGCCGCCGTGAACCACTCGGTGGCCAACCGCTTCGAGCTCACCAGCGGTATCGATGAACTCCTCAAGTTCCTCCGGGGCCGCATCCGCCGACCACCGCTCAAGCGTCAGTGCGGCGACCTCCTGCGAACCGTCCAGGATCTGCAGTTTGAGGCTGCTCGAGCCCGCATTCACTACTGCGATGCGCGTGGTCACCGTCAGCCTGCGATGTCCGAGTCGAGGGACCAGTCCCGCACCTCCGGCATGTCCATCAAGTTCTCCACGACGTACTCCTCGTGCCGCGCCAACTGGTCGATGCACCACTGCTTGAGTTCGGCAGCACCCTTCACGGTTCGCTTGGCGTTATTGAGAGCGTCCATCACCAGGTGATAGCGCGAAACCTCGTTGCGGACCACCATGTCGAAAGGCGTCGTCGTGGTTCCCTGCTCGATGAATCCGCGTGCTCGGAAGCGATCCGCGTCGGGTCGACCGTGCACCAGGAAATGCACTGCGCCCGGGAAGCTGTGGAACGCAAAGATCACATCGACGGTGTCGGTGAAGAGTTCGTCGAAGTACAACTCGCTCATCCCATGCGGATGGTCCTTCGGCCGTTGCAGCGCCATGATGTCCACGACGTTGACCACCCGGACCTGCATGGCGGGCAGTCGTTGTTTGAGGATCTGCGCGGCGGCGATCGTCTCCTGGGTCACTACGTCACCCGCACATGCCAACACGATGT